>JBILTF010000037.1:0-21163 GCA_044371675.1 Flavobacteriales bacterium | reverse complement strand
AAAATTCATATTTACGGAGTTGGACGCGTTGGTAGTCCGGCAAATATGATGGTCTCACACGATGGCGGTTTGACGTGGACATCGAATAGCATGAATAAGGACTGTAAAATGTTGTTTGATATTAAAATGTTTGATAAAAACAACGGGATCGTTTGCGCTGCATCAGATGAAGATATGGAAAAATCCAACGCCTTAATTTTAAAAACCAGCGATGGCGGAAAAACCTGGAAAAAGGTGTACCAATCCAATCGTCCGTTTGAAGGTACTTGGAAAGCTTCTTTCCCAACAAAGGATGTTGGCTATGTTACCATACAATCGTACAATCCCGACCCGAATGTCAAACAGCAACGTATTGCAAAAACAACAGATGGTGGAAAAACATGGAATGAAATCAACTTAGTGGAAGATGCTGGAGCAAGAGAATTTGGCATTGGGTTTATTGACGAAAATCATGGATTCGTTGGCACCATGAACAGCGGCTACGAAACCAAAGATGGCGGATTGAGCTGGACTCCCATCAATTTGGGAATGGCTTGCAATAAAATCAGAATTTACCGAGATGCCAATGGAAAAATCTATGGGTATGCCATCGGTGTTGAAGTGTTGAAGGGAGAATTTTAAACTGAAAAATAATACACAAAACCATAAAATGAAAACTAAATTAACACTTCTGCTTCTTGCTGTAATTTCAATTAAAAATATAGCTGCACAAGACACATTATCAGTTCTTTTTATTGGCAACAGCTATACTTCTGCCAACAACTTACCTCAACTCGTTCAAAATCTTTCAACATCGGCTGGTAAAACGTTGAATATCGAGTCAAATATGCCTGGTGGCTTTCCCTTGTCCAGTCACCTCAACGATGCCACAACCTTTTCAAAAATCAGTCAAGGAAATTGGGATTATGTCATTTTGCAAGAACAAAGTCAAATTCCAACGATAGATTATTATCGCTATAACGACATGTATCCTGCTATGACAGATTTAAAATCAGTTATTGAACAATATAACCCTTGTGCTAAAATCATCACGTATATGACTTGGGGAAGACGATTTGGTGGGCAACAATGCGATCCGAGCGGAACTTATTGTAGCCCTGTGTTTGCCAATTTTAATCATATGCAAGATTCACTAACAAGTGCCTATCTTGAAATAAGCGAACAATTAAACATCCAATGTGCACCCGTAGGTGTTACTTGGCAGAATATTTTAAACGATACAACATTGGTCTTGCACAGTGGAGATAATAGCCATCCAAACATAGATGGAAGCTACGTTGCCGCACTAACTATTTTTAGTAGTATCTGGAAACAAGGCACCAGTGGTTTGACCTATACAGCCGGTCTATCAAATCAATTAGCACAATATTATCAATCGAAATCTGACAATACAATTTTCAATAGCACAACTGATTGGAACCTTCTCATCAATAACCCAAGTGCTAATTTTAGTGAATCAATTTCAGGCAATACCGCAACATTCACCAATTCATCATCTTCTGTCAATAGTACGCTCAATTATTCCTGGGATTTCGGAGATGGGAACACATCGAGTATTCAAAACCCAAGTCATACGTATGCCACGAATGGAACTTATACGGTTACGTTAATCGCTTCCAATTGTATTTTTTCGGATACCGTTACAAAGACCATCCAGATTGGAACCAATAGTATGGAAGAAAACACCAATGCTAATTTTGAATTTTACCCGAATCCCACAACAAATCAAATTACGTTGAAAGTGGATAATCAATTACTGGGTTCAGTTTACATCATCTACGACAATACAGGTAAATCTGTTTTAAACGGCAACATTCTTTCAGAGCAAAGTGTTATCGTCCTAGGGGACTTATCAAAAGGTATTTACTTATTAAGCATTGGAGAGAATTTGGAAAGAACATTTAAGGTGATAAAGGAATAGAAAAACCCTTTTAATATTGAATTGAGTAAAATTAAATTCTAACCAAAAATATAAATCACGAAATAAATGAAACAACTCAAAAAAAGGAACTTGAGCAGTAAGTTAAGTCTTTTAATTACTTGCTTATTTTTAAGTAATCTTCTGCTTGGTAGTAGTGCAATTTTTATAGAAAATCCTTTTTACACACCCACCTCTTCATTAACGCAAATAGGCATTAAAAAAAATGAAGAAAAAACTGGTTCGAAGGAGCAATTCAAAGACTATTTAAAATCCAAACCTGTAAGATTCATAGAAAACAAAGGGCAAATTGTGGACGTGAACGCACGACCTGTTCCTTTTGTTTTGTTCAAGGCAGAAGCTCCTGGAATGAACTTGTATATCACGGAAAAAGGACTGACCTACGTTTTTGTGAAGCACCTAAAGAAAGAAGGACAAAAGCAAGAAATCAATCCCGCAACATCATTTCATGAACAACTAAAAACAGAAATGGCTTGGTTTAATGTTCACTTGGATGGCGCAAAAATCCAACGAGAAAACATCATCAAAGAAGTGGAAAGCCAGGAGCATTTCAATTATTTCTATGGCCATTGTCCACAAGGAATAGTTGAGGTGCACCAATATGATAAAATCACAATTAGAGAGGTCTATCCAGGTATTGATTGGGTTTTCTATAATAGTCAAACGGGCGGAATGAAATACGATTTCGTTGTTCATCCTGGTGCTGATCCTTCACAAATAAATCTTCTATACGAAGGGCAGAACCCGTTAACACTATTAGATGATGGTAGCATCAGCATACAAACTCCATTAGGCAGTCTAAAAGAGGAAAAACCATTTACGTATGAACAGGAGGGCGACAATGAAGTTAAAAGTAGTTACCAGCTTACAACAATTAGCAACAACAAAACGCTTCTGAAATTTAATCTTGCACGCTATGATTCATCGAAGCGTTTAATTATCGATCCACAATTATACTGGTACACATTTTATGGAGGTAACAATGTGGATTATTGTTTCTCTACGGATACCGATGAAGACGGAAATATATTCGTAACCGGGGGCACAACATCGGATAATTTTCCACTACTAGATCCTGGTGGAACTGCTTATTTTTCGGACGACTACAGTACTCTTCCCTTCGCTGTTGATATTAACGTGTTCTTGCTTAAATTTTCTGCTTCTGGAAATCTTTTATGGGCAACTTACTATGGTGGTTTCGGCGAGGAGTCTGCCTATTCAATTGAAACAGATATAAATGGGGATGTTTTTGTAACGGGCTGGACTAAGTCTCAGGATTTTCCTATTCAAAGTACAGGAGCAGGCTCTTATAATCAGCCAACATTCGGAGGGGGATTTATGGATGCATTTATTCTAAAATTTCAAAACAATGGTTCGCGTCTTTGGGCCAGTTATTATGGCGGTTCAGGTCAGGATCAAGGATATGGCTTATCCACCGACTTGCAAGGAAATTTATGGATCACTGGAAAAACAGATTCTCCTAATTTTCCTACACAAACCACCGGTACTTTTTTTCAAGGAACACATGCAGGAGAATCCGATGCATTCATCCTAAAATTCGACAACCTTGGTGTTCGACAGTGGGCCACGTATTATGGCGGCACAGGGAGTGACGAAGGGCATTCCATTTCTAATGATGCTGATGGAAATGCATTTGTTTCAGGGGAAACCTTTTCAGATAATTTCAGCACGCAAAACAATGGAGGGTATTTTCAGTCAAATTACGGAGGAGCTGGAGACGCATTCGTTTTAAAATTTGCAGACAATGGCTCAAGGCTTTGGGCAACGTATTATGGAGGCCTCGGATATGACACAGGAATTTCAATCTGCAATGACTCGCAGGGTAATCTGTTTGTTTTGGGAAGTTCTGAGTCCACTGATTTCCCGCTTCAGAACTCAGGCACTTTCTTTCAGGGAACATTCAATGGAGGTTTTTCTGATGCGTTCTTTTTGAAATTCGATACTAATGGGGCTCGTTTATGGGCAACCCTAATGGGAGGAGTTGAATCCGAAAATTTTGGTACGTTTGATAATTTAGGAGTTGATAAATGTGATCATGTGTATTTTGCATTTATTCATTTTACCTCTCCAATGACTGGAGCGGAAGCCTCGATTCCTAACAATAGCTTCCCTTACATCACCAACACGATAAACGCTCCTTTTTTTATTGCAAGTGCTACTTGTAGCTCGGAACCCATACTTGGCCGATTGTCTAACAACGGCGATTTGCAGTGGTGCTCATACATTGGAGGATCGGGAGCTGAAAGGAGAACCTGTATCAATATAGACCAAAGTAATTCAGTTGTTTTTTGTAGTAATACGGGAAGTGATTTATACTGTCCATTTCTCCCGACCTCCTATCCATTAACTGATCCCGGTTCCGGAGCCTATTTCGATAATACTTTACCAACCGGGGGCGACTTTGCACAATTAATCATTTCCAAAATACAAAATCCTGAGTTACTGACGAACACGAACAGTGTTCTTCCGATTACGTGTACCACTTGCGATGGATCGATCGCTATCAACGTAACATCAGGCGATGGAATGTTTACGTATGACTGGAGTAATGGCGTAAGTCAATCTAATATAAGCGATACCAGTAGTATGATAAATAATTTGTGCCCTGGAAACTATTCAGTGATCGTATCAAACGTAAACTATTGCAACCTATCTGATACCATTACAATAATTTTAGGGGCTCAATCAGGCGGACTTACAATTGATGCAACACCTGATATCTCGACCATCACTGAAGGTGAATCAGTGCAATTCAATGCAAGTGGAGCAACATCTTACACTTGGAGTCCGTCATCCTATTTAACATGTGATAATTGTCCAAATCCAGTTGCTCAACCATCTACAAGTGCGATATACATTGTCACTGGAATGGATATAAATGGATGTACTGGTGGTGATACCGTTTTTGTCAATGTGATACCGTTTCCCCAACCAAATTTTGAATTGCCAAACATTTTCACTCCCAACGGCGATGGCGAAAACGACCGTTTCCTTCCTTTCGAAGAATTTCCCGGAAGATGGCAACTCACTGTTTTCAATCGTTGGGGCACAGAGGTCTTCAATACAAACAACATAGCCCTAGGCTGGAACGGAGGAGATTGTATTTCTGGAACCTACTACTGGATCGCTGAACCTCTTGAAGGACAGCAAGGTGAAGGCAAGTCTGGATTCGTGATGTTACTCCGAGACTAATGCACATCGCCTTTCGCTCCGCGAACCTTTCATTCATGAACCTTTCGAGAATCGAATCTTTCCAACCCAACCTAAGCTCCGCTTTAGTATCTTCGCTAGCGGTATTTCAAACCATATTTAACACATGAAAAAAGTAACTCTCTTTGTTGCCCTGCTCTGCACTTTCGCGGCGCAAGCACAAAACATTAAATTCATTGAATACGATTTGCCAAACGGCTTGCACGTAATTCTGCATGAAGATCACAGCACCCCTATCGTAGCCGTTACCGTGCTTTACCACGTGGGTTCGAAAAACGAACAAGTGGGTAGAACAGGTATGGCGCACTTCTTCGAGCACTTGTTGTTCGAAGGTTCTGACAACATCGGTCGCGGCGAATACGCGAAATATGTTGAAAATGCTGGTGGCGGACTAAACGCAAACACCACGCAAGACCGTACCTTCTATTACGACCTTATGCCAAGCAATCAGCTTGAACTAGGCCTGTGGTTAGAAAGCGAGCGTATGCTTCACGCGAAAGTGGAAAACAAAGGAATTGAAACACAACGCGAAGTAGTAAAAGAAGAAAAGCGTATGCGTTACGACAACCAACCTTACGGAAATCTTCTTCCAGAAGCGTTGAAGCACGCCTACAAAAAGCACCCTTACGCTTGGTCTCCAATCGGAAGCATGGAAGACTTGAACGCTGCGAAAGACGAAGATTTCGTAAACTTCTACAAAACTTTCTACGTTCCGAACAACGCCGTTCTTTCGCTAGCTGGAGACATGAACGTTGAAGAAACGAAGAAGCTTATCGCGAAATACTTTGGCGATATTCCAAAAGGAACAAACGCTATCCCGCGTCCAACCGTGAAAGAAGACATCAACACCGGCGAAGTTCGCGATACCATCTATGGCAAAGACGAACTGGCTATGATTGTTCAGGCATACCACATTCCCGCGCAAGGAACTCCTGAGTTCTATGCAGTAGACATGTTGAACACCTTGCTTTCAAACGGAGAGAGCTCTCGCTTGAACAAATCAATGGTAGACGAACAACAACTTTCGTTGTACTGCGGTGCTTTCACCTTCAACCTGGAAGATCCAGGATTGACGCTTGCATTCGGATTAACCAACATGGGCGTAGACCCAAAGACGTTGGAAGACGGAATGAACAAAGAGTTCGACAAAGTGAAACAAGAATTGATTACCGAAAAAGAATTCGAAAAATTAAAAAATCAAATTGAAAACGCCTTCGTTTCAAGTAACAGTACAGTTGCCGGAATTGCTGAAAGCCTTGCGAACTACTACACCTACTACGGAAATGCGAATTTGATCAATACTGAAATTGAACGATACATGAAAGTAACACGCGAAGACCTGATGGCCGCAGCGCGTAAATACTACACCCCAGAAAATCGCGTGGTGTTGTATTTCTTAAACGATCCTAAACTTTCTGCTAACTAAGAATCGAACGAAAATGAAATTCATATACACCCTTCTTGCCGCATTGCTTGTCTCTACAGCCATTGCGCAACCTTCAAAGAAAACAACTCCGAAAGCAACTCCGCTCGACAGAAGCATTGTTCCTCAGCCCGGTCCTGCTCCGAAAATTCAAATTGGAAAAGCCTCGACCTTAAAACTAGAAAACGGAATGAAAGTTATTGTGGTGGAAAACCACAAACTTCCAAACGTGACCTATTCACTTTCGTTGAACCTAACGCCAATAGCTGAAGGAAACAAAGCCGGATATATTTCAATTGCAGGCGATTTACTTTCTGCCGGAACAACAACAAAGACAAAAGGACAAATAGACGAAGCCATTGATTTCATTGGGGGACAACTTTCTACTTCTGCTACTTACATTTCAGGTTTTTGCCTAAGTAAGCACAGCGAAACCCTTCTAGGATTAATGCAAGACGTTCTTCTTCACCCAAGCTTTCCAACAGATGAGTTAGAGAAAACAAGAAAGCAAATGATCTCTGCATTGGCCAGCGAGAAGACCGATCCAAACGCTGTTTCAGATAAAATTGGAAACGTAATTCGTTACGGTGTCCGTCACCCTTACGGAGAGTTCGCTACAGAAACTACATTGAACAACATTACACGTGAAGACTTATTGGGATACTACCAAACGTACTTCTCGCCTTCTGTTGCAACATTGGTAATCGTTGGTGATGTTACGCCAGAGCAAGCCTTTGAGCATGCAAACAAGTACTTCGGTGCATGGACAGGCAACGCTGTTCCAGTTAGAACATATCCTGCTCCTGCTGAATTAAAGGCTAATCAAGTGGCTTTTGTGGCTATGCCTGGTGCAGTGCAAAGCGTTATTGACGTGACTTACGCAATGCCGTTGAACATTACCTCTTCAGACTATTTAGCTGCAACGGTATTGAATAATATTTTAGGTGGAAGCGGATTCCAAACACGCTTAATGCAAAATCTTCGCGAAGACAAAGCGTATACTTACGGTGCTTACTCTTCTATGAGTCCAGATGATGTAATTGGAAATTTCAGCGCAGGAGCTAGCGTGCGTAACGAAGTTACCGATAGCGCAATTGTACAATTGTTGTTGGAAATGGATCGCTTGTGCACTGAAGCGGTTTCTGCTGAAACATTGAAATCTGCGAAAAGCATTATGTCAGGAGCATTCGCTCGTAGACTTGAAAACGCAGGAACTGTTGCGCAGTTCGCTTCCAACATTTCAAAATACAACTTGCCGGCAGACTACTACGAAACATACCTTGAGCGTTTGAACGCTATTACTGCAGAAGATGTTCAAGCTGCTGCTAAGAAATACTTGAAGGCAAACAACTGTTACATTTCCGTTGTTGGAAATAAAGACATTTTGGAGAAGCTAAAACCGTTCAGCAAGAACGGAGAAGTTATGCAATTCAACACAGACGGAAGTGTATCCAAAGGAATTATTCCTCCAGCTGCTGGAGTTACCGCTGCTACTGTTGTTGAAGCGTACTACGCTGCAAACGGAGGAAAAGACAAGTTTAAGAAAGTGAAATCAATGAAGCAAGAAGGGAAGATGAGCGTTCAAGGCACTTCAATAAACATTGAAACCTTAACCCTCGACAACAAGATGCTTCGTGTGGAAATGACCATGGGGCCAATGAAAATTTCAACTCAAATTTTCGACGGAACGAATTTAGTGGTGAAGTCTATGGGCAAAGATGCGCCTGTTGAAGCATCAGATGTTTTGAAAGCGAAAATGGAAGCAGACTTCTTCGTTCGCGATCACATGGCTGATTTCGGATATTCGTTGAACCTTGCTGGAAGCATCATGCGCAGCGAGAAAGAAGTGTATATACTTGAAACCTTAGACGAGAAAAAGAAAGTGGTGAAGACAGAGTATTTCGACAAAGCGTCTGGACAATTGGTTTCAACTTTAGAGTCAAAGGAAACCGAGCAAGGCCCGATGACTTCTGAAACAAACATCAAAGAATTCATGACGGTAGATGGAATGACTTTCCCAAAAAGCATTCAATTGAATGCAGGCGGACAAGTGCTTGACATTACCATGGAGAAAATTACCATCAACGGAAAAGTGAGCAAGAAAGCCTTCAAGGTAGACTAAATAACTTCAATGAAAGACAACACCAATTGCATTGTATCACTCGAACGCGCTTCTATTTTTCAAGGAAAAATATGCGTGTTAGAGGATATTGACTTCGAAGTTTTCGACGGTGAATTCGTTTTCCTTATTGGTAAAACAGGAAGTGGAAAATCGAGCTTATTGAAAACACTTTACGCCGACATTCCGTTGAAAAACGGAAAGGGAGAAGTGTGCGATACCAATCTGCGTAAGCTGACGCTGAAGCGCATTTCAGAGCTTCGAAGAAAATTGGGAATAGTATTTCAGAATTTTGAATTGCTTACCGACCGTTCGGTCTCAGACAATTTGGAATTCGTTCTGCGTGCAACAGGTTGGAACAAAAGTTCCGCCATTCACAGTCGCATAGACGATGTGTTGGAGCTTGTTGGACTTTCTGAAAAGAAACAAAAAATGCCATTTGAATTAAGTGGTGGAGAACAACAACGCTTGGCTATTGCCCGAGCGTTGTTGAACTCGCCGCATCTCATTATTGCCGACGAGCCTACTGGAAACTTAGACCCTTCCACCGCCAAAGGCATTTTAGATTTATTGAAAATGATTAGCGAAGGCGGAACCGCAGTTGTTATGGCTTCGCACGATTACGACGCTATGCGCAAATACAGCTCACGCATAATATTGTGCAAAGGAAAAAAACTCATCGAGTCTCCGCGTCCAGAAGAAATAGAAGAAGCCATCGCCTAACGCTTCATTATGCAATGCACCGTTGTTATTCCAACCTTTCGAGACGCGCGCATTGCGCAAGCCCTCGTTAGCATTGCTTCACAAAAAAACATTCAACTTGAAGTTGTAATTGTAGACGGAGCGAATGAACCCGAAACGTTTCAATCGCTTCCTACCTACCCTTTCTCCATAACCTTCATTCACGAAAAAGACAACGGCGTTTTCGACGCCATGAACAAAGGTATTGCTGTGGCAAAAGGTGAATGGATTTATCTCTTAGGAAGCGACGACCTTATAGCAAATGAAAACACGCTTTCGCATTTAATTTCTCGCCGTGCAGAAGCAGACCTAGTCTTTGGTAAGGTTGAAAACACAGGCCTTTCACATAGCGCTACTACAAAAATTCATATCCCTTCATTTCCAAAAGGAATGTTCTGGAAGCACACCCTCCACCAACAAGGAGTCATTTACAAGCGATCTCTTTTTCAAGAGCGAACCTTCAACACCGACTACAAAATTTTAGGCGATTACGAATTTCATTTCCACCTGAAAAATAAAAATGTAATGGTGGAATACGTGAATGAAACCGTGGCGCGTTGCGATGCTAACGGACTTTCAAAACGTTATATTTGGAAATTGTATAAGGAAGAAATTCGGTTGAAGAACGAATACTTGAACGCTGTTCAAATGTTGGTTGTAGTTCCGTTTATTGTTGCGAAATACCTTTTCAAAAAACTTACGAAGTAAGCGACTTCACTCGGTGTCCTTGCGGAGAATCCATGAAGTGCTGAATGAATCCAGCGCTCAATTCGGAAGTGTTCAACGAAATTAAGCGGTCTTTCAAATCGTCTACAGACGAAATGGTATCTATGTGCTCATTAATAAATCCGTATCCTTTCGGAAGTCCGTCTTCAACCAAAACAAAAACAAATTCGCTGCCGCCTCTTCCGCGGTGCGTAAGTATAGCATGTTGTGGGTTGAAGGCCATTTTCATGGCCGCTACCATGCGTTCGTTGTGTTCTTCAAGACTCGTCAATTCTTCCTCGCTGAACATGCCAATGGCTTTCAACGAGAAACCGTGGTAACTGCAAAATTTCACCAACCATTTATTGGCTTGTGGTAAGGTTGGAAAAATACGCAAAGGCGTTTTTTGTCCGGTCAACTGCGCAGCCATCAATCGCAAATAACCTTGTTGATCCTCGAATTGAAACAGTCCAACTTTCGGACGCTTCTTCTTTTGTGCCGCGTTGTATTTCGGAGCGTGTAAACGAATCTCTTGGTCTTCCAACAGAAACGCAACCAACTCTGAAGAAGTCTCTACGTAATCTATGTGATGAACTTCATTCGAAAATGAAATCTTCTTTTCCGGTTCTCCGTTCTGAAAATGTTCTTTAATGCGTTTGCGAATGTTCTTCGATTTGCCAATGTATATGGGCGTTCCCTTGTTATCGCGCATGTAATACACGCCCGTTGTCTTGGGAAGTTTGTCAATGGTATCTTCCGGAAGGTGATGAGGCAAATAGGCTTCAGCGCTTCCTCTGCCAAGCATGACATTCACGCCGTCTAACCCTATCTCTTCAATAACCTTATCGAACAGCTCTGCCGTAGCCTTGGTATCACCCATAGCGCGGTGTGCGCTAGCGTTGGTAATGTTCAGTTCACGACACAAATTATCGAGGCCGTAACGCGTCATGTTTGGAAACGCTTTACGCGCCAAACGAATCGTGCACAAACGTTGGGGTGTCCAGGCATAGCCAATGGCATTAAACTCTTGCTTAATGAAATTGAAATCAAAGTTTACGTTGTGCGCTACGAATACCGCGTCTTTCAGCAGATCGTAGATTTCATCGGCAACATCTTCAAAAACCGGAGCCCTCTTAAGCATAGCATCTGTTATACCCGTGAGTTGAACTACAAAAGGAGGAAGTCTTTTTTCAGGATTGATAAGGGTTTGGTAGGCATCAACGACCTTATGCCCGTCGTGAAGTAGAATAGCAATTTCTGTTATGCTACCTTGCTCAGCCCTTCCGCCGGTCGTTTCAATATCTGTTATTGCGTACAACATCTTTTCTCCGTGGCCCCGAATTTCGACCTATTTTTGAAGACAATCACCCATTGTTATGAAAAAAAGTTTCTTGTTCATATCTCTCTGCTACTTCACAGTAGTGTTTACCCAGTGTATTGCTCAAAAGCGCGACGAACGCAAAGGCTTTCGTTTCGGACTGAACATGGGCATGTACTTCCCGTCGAAGGTTTCAGCGAACTATTACAACGGAAGCGGTTTCTACAACAACAACATAGATCCGAACGGGGTGCGTATGTATAGCATTGAAGATCGTTTGAATCTTACACCACTCGAGACGCAGTATATTACTTCGTACTTCAACGCAACCGGATTTCAGTTTCCTTACGACGCTTATCCAACAGCCATGCGCTACAGCGGAGGCTTCAACATTGGCTTTCAAACGGCGTTTGATTTCAACAATAAGTCTTCTTTGATTTTCGATATGAACGTTTGTAAGGTGAAGGCGTACGACAGATTCACCATGCAGTTGAATGGCACCTCTGCCCAGCAGAATGGACAAACCGATATTCGCATTTTTAATATTGAAGGAAATGAGCAGCGTTTGAATTTAGCATTGGGCTATCGCACCGGATGGGCATTGAGCGGAAACGGATTGTATTTCATGCAGTTTGGAGGAAGTATGTTGGGAACGAAGGTGATTAACAACGTTGCTATTCTAGCAGATCGCAACTACGACTTAATCATTGGCGCAGTAAATCCAGCGCAGATGACAAACTACCAGCCACAAACTGGAATAGGGTTCGGATATTACTTCAGCACGGGCTTCTTCCTTCCTTTAGGCGAACACAAAAACGCAGAGCTTTCATTGGCATTCTCCAAAGACAAGATGATTTTAAATATGAATGAATTCAAAGGTTGGAATAAAATGCTCACCTTCTGTTTCTCTATTTAAGTTGAAACGAATCGGCATCGTTCAATGCCGAGAACTTTTCGCGAAACGCATTCAATTCTTCCAACGATAATTCTGTGGCATGCTCTCCGCGGAAGTTCACAATGGTCGAATCTCCGCTGTAGGCGTGTCCGTTTTCATCTTCCCCAATGCGATTAACCCCAATGACATAAGAAACATTTTCAATGGCACGTGCTTTCAGTAAAGTCTTCCAAACTTCAGCGCGGACGCTTGGCCAATTGGCGACATATATAATAAGATCGAATTTCGGCTGTCCATTTATCACTTCATTTCGAGTCCAAACAGGAAAGCGCAAGTCGTAACAAATGTTCAGCAAAATATTCCATCCGCGCCATTCCACCAGACACTGCTCCTCGCCTGCTTCGTAGTGTTTGTGTTCACCTGCAAAAGAAAACAAATGGCGTTTGTTGTAGGTGGAAATTTCTCCACTCGGACGAACAAAGAACAAACGGTTGTAAGCCTTCCCTTCCTCGCGTACAGAAAGACTTCCAACGATAGCGGCGTTCAATCTCGCAGCTTCTTCCTTCATCAATGCAACACTCGGAAACTCAATGTTCACAAGCTCTTCAGACATTTCTGTGTTCATGGTAAAACCCGTAGAAAACATTTCAGGAAGAACAATGAGATCCCACTGATTGGGCTGTTGTTCTTGAAGTAACGCTTTGAAGTGTGAGCGGTTTTCTTCTTGATTTTCCCAATGCAGGAAGGTTTCCAGTAAAAGTGACTTTAGTTTCATTTGCATTCGAAGTTATGTGAAATAATAATAAATCAAGTATCTTGGCTTCATGAAAAAATTGATCTTTCTTTCAATTGCAGCTGTAGCTGTTGGATGTGCCGCTTCGAAGCAAGTAACAATTACTGAAGCTGATTTAAGTTTAGCGAAAACGGAATTCTCTGGAGTAACCCTCGCTGAATTGCAAACCGGACAAGTTTTGTACACAGAGCATTGCCAAAGTTGTCACGCGTTAAAAGATCCAGCATCTGAAGGCGTTCGCGGTTGGAAGCATCATGTTCCAGAAATGGTTGAAATTGCAAATAAGGAAAAAGCTGCTGGTCTAGACAAGAAGGAAGAGCAAGCGATTCTTCGCTATGTGATTACGATGGGACCATTGAAAAAATCGTAGATTTTTTATTCCTACTGCGTAATTCTCAATCTAGAATAACAACTCAGTTCCAATTATGCAATAGGAATAAAATCTCTGATTTTCCAATTAGGAAGTAGTAATAAATCCGAAGGATTTCCAAAAAAGTGACCGCTCCACTGTAAATACCAAAAAATCACATTTTCGGCAGAATTAAACAAGTTAATTCCTGAGACAACGGACTGATGAGCCGGCTTTCTTATTGTCGACGTTATTCACCACAGTAATGTCCCAGTAAAGCAAATCTTTTCTTGCCGCATTAGACCAAGTAAGTTCACTAGCGCTCCAATAGATGCCTGTGAGACCTAAATCTTGGAATGTGCCATTAATATTACGTATGCCTCCCGGAACACCTGAAAAACCACTCTCGTCGGTTGCTCCAAAATTTGCAATAGGCCAATTTACTGTTCCTACTTCTTTCATTTTTCCTCCTGCAACTGCATCACCACCCAGATAATCTATTAGAAGGTTATATTCTGTGAGTGACGGTACATGCCAACCTGCTGGGCAAACATTGCGTGGGTCTGTTGTTGTATACCAATTATACAATTTGCCATAGGGGTATTCATACTGGTTGTCATTATTGTAGTGTGACCAGGCCCCAGTGGTTAAAACACCCCATTGGCTGCCATCTGTTACATTCGGTATTAAGTCCCCGTTTGCGTAGGTGGTTGTTCGCAGATTTTCAGCCATCCACTCTTGTCCGTTGCCTAACACAACACTTGAATAGGTCCAGCCATTTGAAGTAACGCCTGCCCCCGGGGTGCTGGTAATAACTCCACTACTACCTGTATTATTCGCAACACTTAACCCGGGTATAATAACGAAGCCTCCATTTTGCAAGCGCAATGTGTCACCTGTTGCTGATACAGAAAGTTGTTGTATTTCATTCGTTGGGTCATCATCATTTAACACCGGCTGAGAAACACTTGGGGGATTTGCTTCCCACTGCTGAGAGAGGGCATTGTAAGTTAGTACATCGCCATCATTCGCACCGCTCAGATCGAAGCCCGCTATTCGTTCCGCTGTTCCGGCTGCAAAGGCATAAAAAGAACTTGCTAATTCCAATTGTCCAAGATTCACAAATGGCAAACCAGGCACTGTTTGGTACTCAACCTCCATCCAAAAACCTCCATTTTCCCAAGGGATATCTTGAAAGGCAGTACTTGGAGCTCCGTTGCATCCAGTTCCTAAAACTTCTCGGTTAAGCTGCAAACTCATAAAACCATTTTGATTGGTGGTTGTCTGATGCAACGCGCAATAAACGATAGGCCCTGCCTGTCCGCCCTGTTTAAATGTAAGTCGAATACTTACAGGGGTGTCCACCAAAGGCTGATTATTCACGTCTCTCACTACCGCACTGAAACTAACCAACTGAGGTATGTTCGTTTGGGAATAACTTATTAGTGTGAAAAAACTTGCAAAAAACAGGATAATTATTCCTTTCATCTCTTCTAATTTATTTGATTCTTAAAATTCTATTACTTACCGTCATATTACTTCCTTTAAGCTGAACTTTTAAAACATACGTGCCCACAGGGTATGCACTCAAATCAAGTTGAAATAATGTCGATCTCAAAGAATTACGGTATACTGTTTTTCCACTATTGTCAATTATAGATAACTCGTATTCCCCTTGTGGCAATTGGTTCAAATCGATATTCACCATGCAGGTGGTAGGATTTGGGAAAACGCGCACGCTGCTCTGAAACTTTAACTCTTCAGTGAAAAGAGTAGTTTCTTCAAAAACACTTTCGTTATAAGACGCGCTTATTTCTAATGAACCATTCGCGCCGAGTAAGTTTGCACCATAAGGAGCACCCATTATTGGTTGAAAGTTATCGTTACTCGATGCGGTTGAACTAAAAGTAACCCTTTCAATACCTTGAGCACAGCTATCTGTCACCATTAATATTGATAATACTATCAATGCAAAAAAATTTAAATTGTTTTTTATCATATTATTTTTTAATTCCTGCTAATTCTATTATTTAATTTTCCCCTTCTGTTGGACAACTAAAACCGCGATTTAAAGGTAGTATTTAATTCTTTTAGTCTACCTTTTTATTTAAAGATTATTCACAACCTTCGATGGGAGATGTTTTACTTGATTGATGTTATTGGAACTTCGTTATTCCTACTACGTAATAGGAATAAAACCTTCGATTTTCCAATAACGCAGTTCTAGAAGCTTGGACAAGCAATCGTTCTAAACTTCGCCTTAGAAACCTTCATAGACTTCGGAGTCTTGATGCTGTAACCTAATGTGATTGTCTTGCTTTCACCAGGTGCTAACTTCAAGTTCCAAGAGAGCTTGCCGGTGTTTTTCTCTAACTCGGCGCCAGAGATTTCCAACATGGCCACTTCAATCTGTCCGTCGGAAGAAATAGGCAGTTGATCTTCCAACAAAACATTGATTTCTTTGTCGCGGTTGTTGCGCACTGTTGTTTCGAAGTAGAAGGTTTCCTTCTCGTTGTTACCCAACAACTGACGCTTACTTAATTCAGATTGCTTCTTACGAACCAAGGCCACACGCTTGTCTCTTCCCAACGAAAGCGAAAGCGTATCGTCTACAGAGGCGGTGTTAATGAAACTCTGTCCCAAATACGCACCGGCGAAATACACACTCGCCTTTCCACTTACCAAATTCAAGGTGTTCCAACCAACTACCTTCGCCATTAAGAACGCATCGGCATCTTGCTTCGGAACAGCGTAATGCATGAAAGTTGCAGGCAAGGTGAACGAGGTAACGTCTACAACATAAGGCTTGCCGTCTGCCAAAATAGTATACGGCAATTCAATCTCGAACTCGGCGCTCAACTCCTGAACTGCAACTTGCTGAAACGCTACTTCTCCATCCGCATTTCTGTCTTCTTTCTTTAGATAATCGCTGCGATTGCTCTTCGAATCCATAATCATTACCGACTCTAAATTCTTCTGAACGCCAGCAATTCTTGTTGTAGATTCTGCAATATCCCACGTCTCTAACGTTGGTTTCTCTGCTCCTTGAAGAGGCTCGCTAGTACTCAAGATCATAAGCACTTCTGTCCAATCCAATCCTGACTTGTTGAACACATTCGCGTGGTAATCTAACTTCACCGGATCAACCGCATTCTCTGCGCGAACGTCGTACTTCGGCGCCCAACCAGCATTGCGAACCAAATACTTCAGCGTGAAGATGGCTTCTCCTCTGGTCTTCGCATCCAATACAACAGTTACTTCAGATGTCGGTGGATTTTCTTTTGCATTCATTTCTAGCAATTGCGCAGTATATCCTGCTGACTCTTTGATGAGTTTGCGCTCTTCTGCATCTGCCTTCAATAAGAAAACATTGATTTCATTGTTACGCTTGCGGAAGAAATCAGCAGCCTTCTCAATTTCTGCAATAGGCACATTGTTCGCTGTTCCGCCAATGGCTTCGTTGCGAAACAACATGTCGCGTTCTTTCGCATACACGCCTTTCTCTGCGCGCAAGGTTGCTAACTTCTCTTCCACCAAAACCGACTTTTCTTGCAATTCTGCAATCTTCGCATTCGGTGCTTGTTCTTTCAAATAATTGTTTCGAATGGAAACGCTTTGAAAAACCACGTTCTTGTTTCCACATTCCAACACCACACTCTCGGGCTGCATGTCGGCGCTTAGTCCTGTGAACACTACCGTCTGCTTTCCTTGAGACACCTGCGTTTCAGCAGTATGAACCAACTGCGCACCTTGCAAATACACCGTTACTTGCGTAATCTTCGAATCTACATTCGTCTGCGCAAAAAGCGCTAAACTTGAAACGACAGAAAGACAAAGAGCAATTACTTTTTTCATAATTAAAATTTATATTGAAGAGAAATTTCGTGATTCCACTGTTGAAGTGATCGGTGCTGGTCATTCGCCAAGCCCGTGTATCCGATGACAAATTTTCGGAAAATGTAATACCCGCGAACAACAGCGCCCA
This sequence comes from Flavobacteriales bacterium, assembly GCA_044371675.1. Taxonomy (GTDB): domain Bacteria; phylum Bacteroidota; class Bacteroidia; order Flavobacteriales_D; family Sanyastnellaceae; genus CAIZGX01. The sequence continues at coordinate 3,665 of JBILTF010000037.1, read as the reverse complement.
TGTGTGCATTGTCCCATGCGCGAACGCCCACACCTATCATGTATTTTCTGGAAGTGAAACCCAAACCTGTTTGAAATTGTCGCACTTTTTCTTCGCCTGCAAATCCGCGTTTGTAAATCCCTGAAAATCCGAGGTTCGATTTTCGCGAGAGACGAGCCACTGCGATACCAACTTGAGCGCTCAAGACACTCGAAAGCACCGTGACTTCATTTTCAAACGGTGTCACCTGCAAGTCTTCGTTCTTGTAGGAGACTCCCGCTAGAAACCTTCCAGCTGGATTGCTCATGACATTCAAACCGAAGGAATAATTGAAGTTGTGATTTTCATAATTGGTGAATTCAGCGCGGGCACCAAATCCTACGTGAAAATTTCTTCTTGAAGTATACGAATGCGTGGCAAACTGAAGAGCCGCAGCATTGAAAGCGGTTGCGTTGTTGTAAAGATCTATTCCTACCGCAGAATAAATGCGATCTAAATTTAGCTGGCCTTGAAATCCGCCTGCACCGTTGGTTTGACGATACATTCCTGCTTTGTTGTAGTCGAGCGGAGATACAATAACAGAAGGGTTTTCAGAACCTATATATGCCAACGGATTCAATTGCCTGAATTGACTCCATGCCGCACTAGCATTCAAAATAAATATCAAAAACAGAATCCGTTTCACTTCAACGAATATACTGCGTTAACCGATGAGCGGCTTCTAGAATATCGGCATTTTCTTTCGCGAAACAGAAACGCAAACGCTTCTCGGCACTTCCGTGTTCATAGAACGGAGAAAGCGGAATGCTGGTCACCTTCGCTTCTTTATTTAACCGAACAGCAAAATCGAAATCTGATTCCTCTGAAATCGCGCTGTAATCGAGTACTTGAAAATAAGTCCCTGAACAAGGCAAGACTCTCCAAGCGCTTCCGCTTAACGCTTCCACAAATAAATTTCGTTTGCGTTCATACATGCGCGAAATTTCCGAATAATCTATCGTCTTCATGTATTCAGCAATGGCAATTTGAAACGGAGCATTGCAGGTGAAGACGTTGAACTGATGTTGCTTGCGAAATTCAACCATCCACTTCGCATCGCACACAGCATAGCCCAATTTCCATCCGGTTGCATGAAAGGTCTTCCCGAAGGAATACACCAACATCATGCGTTCGCGCAGTTCAGGGAATTGCGCCAAACTCTCGTGCTTTCTTCCGTCGAACACAATGTGCTCATACACTTCATCGGAGATAATAAAAATATTGGTGTCGCGAACAACCTCTAAAAGTTTGTGCGCATCGTCTAACGAATTCACGGCACCGGTCGGATTGTGCGGCGTGTTAATGAGCATGAGTTTCGTGCGATCGTTAATGGCGGCTTTCACTTTTTCCCACGGAATGTGAAAGTCCTCACCTTCCAATTCAATCCAGACCACCTTCCCACCATTCAACTCAACAGCTGGCGCATAGCAGTCGTATGCCGGCGCGAAAAGAATGACTTCATCTCCAGGGAAAATCAAAGTTGAAATAGCCGTGAAGATGGCTTGTGAGGCACCCGCTGTGATGTTCACTTCTGAATTCCAATCGTAATTGCATCCGTGCTTCGCGTTCAATTGCTCCGTAATAATTTGTCGAAGCACAGGCATGCCCGGCATAGGGGCGTACTGATTGAATCCGTCTTTCATGGCCTTGGTAACCAAATCAATTAAACGATCGTCAATTGGGAATCCCGGAAAGCCTTGTCCCAAATTCAAAGCGCCTTCTTGCACAGCAAGAGCCGACATGGTTGAAAATATTGTCGTACCTACGTTCGGTAATTTCGATTTCATTGAACGAAGATAAAGACGACTGGGCGTTGGGCAAGATTCTTCACAGGATGCGGAGCAAGGTTCTTCGAAAGGTGCGAGGCAAGGGAGAGTATTTCTCATTGCGCAGAGCTACATGCCCGCTCAAGACATTGAAATTTTAGTGAATCCGAATAATGCAGCAATGTCGCCTTGGTTCAAGGCCAGCGAAATGGGTCTCTTGAAAACTCCCGAGTGGAATTTCGATTGGACCCAATTGAAAACATGGCCGTAACAGGGCACCTTGAAAAATGAAGTTAGACAAGTTGAAATAAGTTATCTTCGCGTCAGTTTTTTAAACGTACTACATGTCGAACGCTTCTACGCAAATTGCAACGCTTGAACAAGCAAAAGAAATGGGACTTCGTCCCGAAGAATTTGAGCAAATCAAAACCATCTTAGGCCGCACGCCGAATTTCACGGAAATGTGCGTGTACTCTGTGATGTGGAGCGAACACTGCTCTTACAAGAACAGTATCAAGTGGTTGAAAACCCTTCCGAAGGACGGACCACACATGTTGGTGAAGGCCGGAGAAGAGAACGCAGGTCTTGTGGATATTGGCGACGGCTTGGGCTGCGCCTTCAAAATAGAATCGCATAACCACCCGAGTGCGCTTGAGCCATACCAAGGCGCAGCTACCGGTGTTGGCGGAATTAATCGAGACATCTTCACCATGGGTGCGCGTCCGATTGCGCAATTGAATTCATTGCGTTTCGGGAAACTAGACAATCCGAAAACCAAATGGTTGTTGGAAGGTGTGGTGAAGGGAATTGGTAACTACGGTAACGCGTTCGGTATTCCGACCGTTGGTGGTGAAGTGTTCTTCGATGAAAGCTATCAAGTGAATCCTTTGGTGAACGCCATGTCTGTGGGCTTGGTTGAAAACGGAAAGATGATTAGCGCGAAAGCGAAAGGTGTTGGGAATCCGGTTTACATTGTTGGTTCTGCCACTGGAAAAGATGGAATAAAAGGAGCATCGTTCGCTTCGAAAGATATTACCGCAGAGTCTGCGAAGGATTTGCCTTCTGTGCAAGTTGGCGATCCGTTTCAAGAAAAATTATTGTTGGAAGCAACCATGGAGTTGTCGGAAACCGATGCTATTGCGGGCATGCAGGACATGGGTGCAGCGGGAATTACCTGCTCAACCTCTGAAATGAGCGCGGGTGGTGGAGTTGGAATGGATATTTATTTAGATAAAGTTCCTACTAGACAAGAAGGTATGCAGCCTTTCGAAATCTTACTTTCTGAATCGCAAGAGCGTATGCTTATCGTGATTAAGAAAGGACACGAAGCGGAAGTGGAAAAGATTTTCGATAAGTGGGATTTGCACGCGAAAGAAATTGGTGTGGTAACGGAAGGGCCTATGGTTCGTTATTACATGAATGGTGAAGTTGTTGGTGAAATTCCTGCGGAAAGCCTTGTGCTTGGCGGTGGTGCTCCGATTTATGATCGAGAATACCGCGAGCCTGCGTATTACGCAGAGAACAAGAAGTTCAACATGAACGACGTGCCCGAACCGAAAGACTATGTTGTGACTGCAAGACAATTGATTGCCTTACCGAACATTGCGAGTAAGCGTTGGGTGTATGAGCAATACGACAGCATGGTGGGTACTGTTAACATGAGTACGAATCGCAAAAGCGATGCGGCTGTTGTGAATATAAAAGGAACGAACAAAGCTATTGTTTTGACCGTGGATTGCAACGCGCGTTACGTAAACAACGATCCGGAAATTGGAACACAAATCGCGGTTGCTGAAGCAGCACGAAACATTGTGTGTTCAGGCGGTGAGCCTTCAGCAATTACCAACTGTTTGAACTTCGGCAATCCTTATAACCCTGAGG
>JBILTF010000003.1:0-62098 GCA_044371675.1 Flavobacteriales bacterium | reverse complement strand
CGTTGAGGACTTTTTTGTCTCTTCGTGATCCCGAAGGGATTGCATTTCCCTTTTGCTCCGAATTCCGAAACAAAAAAGTTCAGGAATTTCATTCCTGCTTTTTGTTTGTATCCATTCGCCTTCAAGTAAACTTGGCCGAATTCCTACAAACAAAAAGTCCCCAACTTCGTTGAGGACTTTTTTGTCTCTTCGTGATCCCGAAGGGATTCGAACCCCTGGCCGTCTGCTTAGAAGGCAGATGCTCTATCCAACTGAGCTACGAGATCATTCATCTGTAAAAAAAGAAAGACAACCGAGTTGTCTTTTCTTTGTCGGGGTGGCAGGATTCGAACCTACGACCTCCTGCTCCCAAAGCAGGCGCGATACCGGGCTACGCTACACCCCGAAATGCTCTTTAGCACCCTAAGGGGGTGCAAATATACAGCTCTTTTTGAATTAACAAGACTTCTGACAAAATCTTTTTTAACCTACTGCGCGAAGATGCTACGGGCATCAACGTTTGCACTAATCGGATTAATAACCATCGTCGGAATTCCCGCTTCGTTGGTAATAATTTTTTGCTCGGCATCTGCGCCAAAAGCATGAATCAATCGCTCGCCGGCGAAATTTAAAATACAGATCAAATCAATCTCGGCGTAAAGACCATATTTAACAATCTCCTTCACAAATCCAGAACTTCCCTCCTCAGTTACTTTCGTCTTACACGCAATTCCGCGCTCATTGAAATACCCTTCAGCATAACTCATGTTACGCTTCACTTGGTTATTTAAAAACTCATCTGATTCCTTCGGACATATAATATGAACCTCTGCGCTGAACTTAGAAGCCAGTTCACTTGCAAACCTTATTTTTTGCTTCGTTTCCTTATGTAAATCCAATGGAACCAAAATCTTTTTAATATTCGCTGTTTGAGTCGTGTTTTCTTGCACTACAATAAACTGTGCGTCAGAGTCTGTAATAACTCTAAGTGCATTGCTGCCTGTAATAAACTGCATGCCGCGCATCCCGTGGGTTCCCATAACTACCAGTTCTCCTGTATGCTTTTCCGTTACTTTCGGAATGACATCGAAAATATTTCCAAACTCAATGACAGGGGTGGCACTAACGCCTGTGTTTTCTTTGAACTTCGCAATCTGCTTGTTCAACTGATCTGCAGCTTTAGATTCCCCTGACTTGTCTTTAGCAATGTGAAGAATTTCAACAGGAGTTTTAAGCGTCTTTGATATTTCACACGCATAATTTCCAGCAACATCCGACGTGCTGGAGAAATCTGAAAGGACAATAATTTTCGACATGTTAATTAAGTTTTTAGTGCCACATGGGAATGTAATAAACAGAATCGTCTTGTTGCTTTGGCGTTATCAACAACACCGGAATTTGAGCTTCGTTGTAGATTAAGCCCTCTTCTTCCGTGCGTGGGAAGAGCGTGTACAAGTATTCAAAAGAGAAATTCACCGCGCAAATTAAGTCGGCATCAACGGTTGCAGCATACGCCACGACAGATTTTGCAAATGGCTTTTGATCATTTTCAATGTGCATGCTGAATGGGATGTTCGCATTGCTGAATATCTCTTCAACTTTTAAAAGAAGTTCCTCATCGTTGCCACTTGCTGTTTGTTGCGCGATAAAATAAACCTCGCTGTCAAACAATTTCGCCATTTCTGAAAAGAAGCTCGCCTCTTCCAACAACTGCTGACGAAACGTAACAGGAATTACCATTTTCTTATATCCTTCTGGACGAATAGGTCTTTGCTGAACTACAATAAATGGGGTTGTTGAATCGGAAACTACTTTCAAAGCAAGGCTTCCAGTAATACGCTGCATTCCGCGCATTCCGTGCGTTGGCATTACCACAAGTCCACAGTTTTGGAGCTTAGCTATTTCATCAACAGTAGAAGAAAGATCACCCTCTTCAACAATGGTTTTTACTGTTCCTTCAAACGTTTCTCGAATTCGATCGGCCCACTTGTTTAATTCATTCTGAGCAAAGGGAATATCGCTCGAGGTTTTCACCAAATGAAGCAATACAATTTCTGAATTTGCACTACGCGCAATGAACTCTGCGTGCAAAATGGCGTTATAGCTATCTTCCCTTAAATCAAAGGGAATAAGGATGCGATTAATGTTTTTCATATTCGGTGGTTCAAAAGTAATAAAGAATTTGCATCTTGTACTTGGTTTTATTTTACGAAATTTACAATAATAAATAGCCAGATGACAGAATTAAGAGCCTTCTATTTGCAACACCTTGAAGCGGTGCTTCAGCGCTTAAAAGACGGGCTGAACAAACATTATTATTATCATGATGTCCGCCATACACTTGATGTAATTGAGCAATCGCAGACAATTGGTAAACTTGAAGGTGTTTCTGAAGGCGAATTAGAAATTCTGAAAATTGCTGCATTGTTCCACGATACTGGGTTCTTACAAGTTCGAATAGGACATGAACAAGCGAGTGTCGACTTTTTTCATAAAATTGGAGGATTGAGCACCTTGACCCGAGAGGATTGCGATACTATAGCGGGCTGCATAATAGCTACACATATGCCGCAAACCCCTAAGAATCAGTTGGAACGAATCCTTTGCGACGCCGATGTTGATTATTTAGGAAGAGAAGACTTTAGTTTAATTGCAGAGAATTTATTTCTTGAAATGTCGGCGTGTGGAGAAATGAGCGACCGCATCACTTGGGATAATCTTCAAATTAAATTCCTGGAAGGACATAGCTATCATACTGTTTCAAATCAGAAACGCAGGAATGCTAAAAAAGAAGAGAATTTGAATGAGGTGCGTCAACGTGTTAAGAATAATAGTTAATTCTTTTTTTCAGCCAAGAACAATTCCATTTCGCCCTTTCCTTTCAACATAACATTTCCTTTCGATTCATATTGAAATCCATCTGGGATGAGTGTTTTGGTAGCGTGAGTAATGGTCACTTTCATAGGTGTTCCATTGCTTTCAACACGAGCTGCGATGTTTACGCTATCGCCAAGAATGTCATAGATAAATCTCGATTTCCCGACAATTCCGGCAATAACTTCCCCGCTGTGAACGCCTATTCTGCAGGTCCAAGCTTGCTTCGAAACGTCATTTCTTTTCTCAAGAAATTCAATGAATTCATGCGCTATAACAACCATTTCTTTTGCGTGATCCGACGTCTCTGAACCGATGCCAGTCGTTGCCATGTATGCATCGCCAATGGTCTTAATCCGCATTCCGTTATTTCGCGAACAGATCTCGTCGAACTCACTGAAAATTTCAGAAAGTTCTTCGATTAAAAACTCAGGAGTTAGAGTAGCGGTAATGGTTGTAAACCCAACGAAATCGCAAAAAAGAATACTCACGTTTTTGTGAATCTCAGGTATGTGCTTTCCTTTTTGCATTAAATCGGAAATCACTCTTTCCGGAAGCAGAATGCGTAAAAGAGATTCCGATTTTCTTCGCTCTGCTTGAAGTGCAATGTGCGTGCTTATACGTGCCATAACAATATCTGGATTGAAAGGCTTAATAATAAAGTCGGCACCACCAACTTTGAATCCTCTTGTTTCATCGGCCACTTCATTCAAGGCCGTTAAAAAGATGACAGGGATTTTCTGTGTAAGAGGATTGCTTTTCAATTTTTCACAAGCCGTGAATCCGTCCATCTCAGGCATAACAATGTCCAAAAGAATAAGATCTGGCTGTTGTTCTTGCTGCGCAATTTCTAATGCTTTTTCTCCACTCTTTGCAATCTTCACGCGGTAGTGATCTTTCAACAAGGCCGAGAGCACTTGAAGATTTTCTACCGAATCGTCTACGGCTAAGATTAAAGGTTTCTGTTCTACGTTTTCCAATTGAGAGTTTTTTATTTCTTTAAAATATCTAATGCTGCATCGAATTCAAATTCGTTCAGCGCTTTTTGTATGTCGGTTAATTTCAATTTCAAATCATCACTCAGTGTGAATTTTGAAATCATTTCTTCACAAAGTTCACCCGCCTGCATGTCGTTGTCTTCAATGGCTTGGGCAAGGTTAGCAAGTCTTTCATTTAATTCGTCATCTGAAACTTCTGTTGTTGCCGCTGCAATTTTCACATTTGCGAGAATGAATTTTTCGATGATGGGAAGTTGTTTTTCCAGCTTAGTGAATACCGCAATGGTCTTTTGAAGGTGTGTACTCGTTAACGTTGGGTTGGCTTCCTGTGAAACATTCTTTAACTCACTTGAAACAGGATGCGCTAGTTCATAAAGTTCTGTGATTCCAATGTTTCCGGCTACTCCAGCAATGGTGTGTAACAACGCTGCCAATTCGGGAACATTCTTTTCCATAACCATCTTTTGCGCTTTGGCTGTTACGCCGGTATAATTGTCGACGAATGTTTTCAGCAATTTGAAATACAAATCTTGCTTTCCTGCCACACGTTTCAATCCGTTTACAACATCTACCCCTTCAATTTGGAAAGGAGCATCACTGTCTGCAGTGGCATTTTGTTCAGCGAAATTAGCAGCGGTCTTCGCAGTGTCTTCGCCTTTGATGTATTTGATGAGCGCGTTGTAAAGAATGTGCGGATCAATGGGTTTGGTGATGTGATCATTCATCCCGGCCGACAAACTTTTTTCACGCTCGCCTTTCATCGCGTGAGCGGTCATGGCGAGAATAGGCAGTTTGTTGAAACGTTCTTCTTCTCGAATTTTTCTCGTTGCAGTAAGTCCGTCCATCTCGGGCATCTGAATGTCCATGAGCACACAGTCATAGGTGTTCTCTTTCACTTTTTCCCATCCCTCTCTTCCGTTACGCGCAAAGTCGGGCTCTATTCCAACATCGCGCAATAGCTCAATGGCAAGTTCAAGATTTATGTCATTGTCTTCTACTAGCAATACTCTCGAATTTATTAATGCAGCGCGGTAGTTTTCAATCACGTCGATATCTTTCGATTTGTCTAACACGCGCTTTTCACCGAGGTGTAAAATGCTGTTGATGGTGTCGTACAAAATTGAAGGATTAATAGGCTTCAATAAAAATCCATCGATGAGTTTTTCTTTCGCGGCTTGACGAACCGTATCAACACCGAATGCAGTTACCATAAGAACTGAAGGAACCGGTTGTCCATCTTTTTTCCGAAGTTCGGCTACGAGTTGAAGACCGTCCATACCTGGCATGCGCCAATCCACAACCATAAGAGAGAAAGCTTTGTCAGCGGCATTATCTCTTTCGAAAATTTCAATGGCTTCTTTCGCATTGTCTGTCATTATAACTTCAAATCCGAAAGACGAGAGCATTTCTTCCAAAACAATTCGAGCACTGTCGGAATCATCGACAAGAAGGGCACGCATTCCAGAAATTGACTCAACTTTCGTTATCGTATTTGCTTCTTCGTTTGATAGTGAGAAAAATGCGTTGAATGAAAACTCAGATCCAATACCGTCTTGGCTGGTAACCGTTAATTCACCGTCCATCATCTCAACTATTTTTTTACAAATAGCGAGACCCAATCCGGTTCCTCCAAATTTCCGAGTCGTTGATAAATCGGCTTGTTGAAAGGGTTGGAATAATTTATTTACTTGCTCTTCAGTCATTCCTATTCCGCTGTCTTTAACCGCGAAACGAATGATAATTCCGTATGGAAGTTTAGTTACCACTTTCGCAAATAAATGCACTTCTCCTTCTTCGGTGAACTTCGCTGCGTTGTCTGTTAAGTTTAAAAGAACTTGACGCAAACGAACGGAGTCCCCTAAGATAACTGGAGGAATATTAGGGTCGATGTGCGTAACCAATTCCACATTGTTTTTCTTCTGAAGCTTAACGTTTACGGCATCTGCAACATCTGATACGAGTTCTTCCAAATACAAATGCGTGCTTTCTAACGTGAGTTTTCCAGCTTCAATTTTCGAGAAGTCAAGAATATCGTCAATGATGCGCAAAAGATTTTTCGCAGAGGTTTCTACTTTTTGAACGTAGTCTGCTTGCTTTTCAGTGAGAACAGTTTTCTTCAACAAATAATTCATACCAATGATTGCGTTCATTGGGGTACGAATCTCGTGCGACATGTTCGCTAAGAATTCGCTTTTGGAAGCGTTGGCAGTATCTGCAACTTCGCGCAAAGAAACCATTTCGTCGTAACGCACATTAAGCTCGCTGTTTGTTTTGCGAACGCGATCCATTTGTTGTCCGGCGAATGAAGCAACAATGGCAAGAACTATGGGTGCTATATCAATAATCCACAACATGGGTGTCTTCGCTTGACACACCAAGAGTTGCGAGCAGTGGAATCCCATATTTTCAATGTAACATTCGACAAATGTTCCAATAATTGGAAACATTAAACCAAAAAGTCCTCCATACAGCGCATACATTTTCTGCTCTGTGTCGAGTGTTCTTCGAATGAAGGAAATAGGTTGAGTAGGTTTAGCTTCCATGGAGCACGAATTTACTTCAAATTCGTGCACTATGGACTTAGGCTTCCTCTATTTTTTCACCATCTATTTCCTTCCGGAAAACGAGAGTTCCTTCGAACATATCGAGTACCACAGGGGCAGTTTTATCTATAGTTCCGGCAAGTAAATGTTTCGAAAGAATATTCAAAACGTCTTTTTGAAGAACACGCTTTACCGGTCTTGCTCCGAATTGGGGGTCGTAACCTTTTTCGCTCAACCACTCGAGAGCCTCCGGAGAAACCTTCAAGACAATGTCGTTCTTGCGAAGACGTTGCGCTAAAATGTGAAGTTGAATGGTTACGATTTCCCGAACTTCTTTCTTCAGAAGTGGAGGGAACATGATCACTTCATCGATTCGATTTAAGAATTCTGGACGAAGCGATTTCTTCACCACTTCCATGACCTCTTCTTTTGTTTTGTCGAAGAGCGCAGTGAGATTCGTTTTATCGTCGACATGATTGTAGTTTTCTTGAATGATGTGTGAGCCAATGTTACTGGTCATAATCACAATCGTATTCTTGAAATTCGCTACGCGTCCTTTGTTGTCGGTTAGTCTTCCATCGTCGAGCACTTGAAGCAAAATGTTGAATACATCGGGATGCGCTTTTTCAATTTCGTCGAGCAATACAACCGAGTATGGTTTTCTTCGAACCGCTTCTGTGAGTTGTCCGCCTTCATCATATCCAACATAGCCAGGAGGCGCTCCCACCAGGCGAGACACGCTGTGCTTCTCTTGAAACTCACTCATGTCAATGCGGGTCATGGCGTTTTCATCGTTGAACAAATATTCGCTCAAGGCCTTCGCCAATTCTGTTTTTCCAACTCCTGTTGTTCCAAGGAAAATGAAAGATCCAATCGGACGCTTTTCGTCGCTTAATCCAGATCTGTTTCTACGCACCGCATCGCTCACAGCAGCAATGGCTTCTTCTTGACCAACCACACGCTTGTGCAATTCCTCTTCCATGCGAAGCAATTTTTCGCGTTCACTTTCCATCATGCGAGAAACAGGAATGCCTGTCCAAGCCGCAACCACGTCTGCAATTTCTTCCGGATCTACTTCTTCTTTCACCATTTTGGTGTTGGTTTGAAGTTTTTGAAGTTCTTCGCGATCGACTTCAATAGCCTGTTCTTTATCGCGAATTTTTCCGTAACGAATTTCGGCAACCAATCCGAAGTTTCCTTCGCGCTCTGCCTGTTCTGCTTGTACCTTGAAATGTTCAATGTCTTTCTTCGCCTGCTGAATGCGCTCTACAACATCTTTCTCTGCTTTCCATTGTCCGTACAATCCGTTGCGCTCTTCTTGAAGATTCGCAATCTCTTCTCCAATTTCGTTCAAACGCGTAACATTGTTTTCGCGCTTAATGGCTTCTCGTTCAATTTCCAATTGAAGAATTTTGCGTTCTATTTCATCGAGCTCAACCGGCTTCGAATTTATTTCCATACGCAACCGCGAAGCGGCTTCGTCAATTAAATCAATGGCTTTGTCTGGAAGGAAGCGATCGCTGATGTAGCGGATTGAAAAATCGACAGCAGCAATAATTGCGTCGTCTTTGATTTGCACTTTGTGATGCGACTCGTATTTTTCTTTCAATCCACGAAGAATAGATATTGCGTCTTCTCTGCTGGGCTCATTCACAATCACTTGCTGGAATCTACGCTCAAGTGCCTTGTCTTTTTCAATGTATTTCTGATATTCATTGAGCGTAGTTGCGCCAATGGCGCGCAGCTCTCCGCGAGCTAAGGCAGGCTTCAATATATTCGCTGCATCCATGGCACCTTCGCCGCCACCTGCGCCCACGAGCGTGTGAATTTCATCGATGAATAAAATCAATTGTCCATCGCTTTCTTGCACTTCCTTCACCACTGATTTCAATCGTTCTTCGAATTCGCCTTTGTATTTCGCACCGGCTACAAGCGCGCTCATGTCTAAGCTGTAGACGGTTTTGTCTATGAGGTTTTCAGGAACGTCTTTGTTTATAATGCGATGAGCAATGCCTTCAGCAATGGCCGTTTTTCCAACACCGGGTTCACCAATTAAAATTGGATTGTTTTTCGTTCTTCGCGAAAGAATTTGTAGCACGCGACGAATTTCTTCATCGCGACCAATCACAGGATCGAGCTTTCCGTCTTGCGCAAGTTTGTTTAGATTCTTCGCGTATTTTTCCAACGACTGAAACGTTTGTTCTTGGGTGGAAGACGTTGCGCGTTGTCCTTTGCGCATGTCGAGCAGCAATGCTTTCAAGTCTTTGCTGTTGACACCTCGGTCTTTCAGCAATTGTGCAGAAGCGTCTTTGGTGTCCATTATTCCCAAGAGCAAATGCTCAACGGTAACGAAGTCGTCTTTCATGTTTCGGGCTTCGGCGCTTGCGCGCTGAAGCATGTCGGTTGCATTTCGACTTAAATTAATTTCACCTCCGGTAACCTTCGGAAGTTTTTGTAATTCCAGTTGAACGGAATTGGTTACGACTTCAACCGTGGTGTTGAATTTTTTCAATATAAATGGAAGAATGCGATCGTCTTCTTCGAGTATTCCTTTCAACAGATGCAACCCATCTATGCTGCCGTGTCCCATGCTCATGGCAATTTGCTGAGCGCGTTGAACACTTTGCTGTGCTTTAAGTGTGAATTGTTCGAAGTTCATTTTTCTAAATTAATTAGTTGTGGCGTTGCCTTCAATAGCCTAGCCGATGAGCAAATTCGGAATTATTTTCCGAATTAGAACTGATGCGCATGCCGATTCGACATGATTAAATTCATTTTATGGAATAAATGGCTGCAATGATTCCAATGCAAGCGATGTTGCTGATTAGAATATTCGCGATAGCCCAACCGAATTGTTGCTGCTGGAACAACTGAACCGTATCCCAACCGAATGCGCTGAACGTACTAAGTCCTCCACATAGTCCGGTTGTGATGAAGAAAATGGCACGTGGAGAGAGGTTGGTTTTACTTGCGAATGCGAATGTGATTCCGATGATAACGGCTGCTATTAAATTCGCGATGAGTGTTCCAATTGGAAGTGAAACATTCCATAGTTTAAAAGGAAGACCAATGGCGTATCGAAGAACAGAGCCTATTCCTCCACCAACGAAAATGAGTGCAAGTGTTATCCCGTTCATCGTTTAATGAAGGCAAATAGTCTGTAGAAAACATATCCGAACATTCCACCCATGAACCAGCCCATGAGAATGTCGGTAGGGAAGTGAACGCCCAAATAAATTCTTGAAAGCGACGTCAGGACGGTTGCGAGTATGAGAAGACTTTTCAATCTATAGTGTCTAGGTAGGGCTAAAAGCAAGAATAAGGTAAGTGCTGCGAAATTGCTGGCGTGAGAAGAATAGAAGCCGTAATTTCCGCCGCGATAGTCGTTGCCGTTACTGTCTTTCGCGTAGTGCAATTCGTCTTGAAGTTTTTCGGTGTGCGAAGGACGCAGACGTTGCACAGTGGGTTTGAAAATTCGACTTGAAACAAGGTCACTCATTCCTACAGAAAGAGAAGCAAGAAGAATCGCGTAGATGCCAAATTTTTTCCCGTGCGTAATGACCAATTGCCAGATGATGTATGCGAATAAGGGTATCCAAGTTGCGGTGCCGCTAATAAAGAGCATGGCCTTGTCGAGCCCATACATAAAGAGACCGTTTATACCTTTGAGCAGGGCAATGTCAAGTTCAATCATTAGCTTTATGCGTACAACTGTGCTATGGCGTTTGCGTAATTCTCAAGAATTTTTTTGCGCTTCAGCTTCAGCGTAGGAGTTATTTCTCCGTTTTCTACGGTAAACGGGTTTGCAATTAAATGAATGCCTTTTATTTGTTCCCAGTTCCCGAATCCGTTGTTCATCTTTGAAATAAACGCTTTGATTTCCTTATTTAATTGTTCGTTTTGAATAATCTCTTCGTTCGATAGTGCAGCCAATTCTGGGAAGTGAATTTTTGCGAAAGCGCAATCGACAACAATTAAAGCACCTGGGAATTTTTGCCCGTCGCCAACCACCATGCATTGCTCAATGAAGTGCGATTCTTTCAATGCGTTTTCGAGTATCTGCGGGGCAACATATTTTCCACCACTGGTTTTAAATAGTTCTTTTTTTCTATCTGTAATCTTTAGAAATCCATCTTTAATTATTCCAATGTCACCTGTGCTGAACCACCCGTCGTTCAATACTTCAGCGGTGGTTTCTGGGTTTTTATAATAGCCCATCATGACTTGCGGTCCTTTCACCAATATTTCTCCGTCAGCAGCAAATTTCACTTCGGTTTTAGGAATAATGGTGCCCACTGTTCCTGGATAATACATGTTTGGTCTACGCAAGGTGTTCACGGAAATAACAGGAGAAGTTTCTGTAAGTCCATACCCTTCTTTAATTGGAATGCCCGCTGCTGTAAAGAATCGAGCAAGTCTTGGTTGAAGCGCTGCTGAGCCACAAGCTATGGCGCCAATCTCAGTTAATCCCAATGCTGCTTTCACTTTGCTGAAGACTAATTTCTGTGCAATCTTCAACTTGAATTCATACCAGCTTCCGTTTGCGCGTTCTGGTTCCCATTGGAGTGCAAGCTTGACAGCCCATTGAAAAAGCGATTTTTTAATACCTGTATTCGCTTCGCCTTTGGCAACAATGCCGTCGAAGAATTTTTCTAAAAGTCTCGGTACCGCTGTGAAAATATGAGGTTTGTTCGCGATTAAATCGTCTTTGATGTTGTCCATTCCTGTTAGCGTAATGCTCACACTATTGTTGATGTACAAGTAATGCAGCATTCGCTCGAAGATGTGACAAACGGGGAGGAAACTCACGCAACGGGCTTGTCCTTTTACCAATTCAGGCAACCTGTCAACACAGTGTTCCACATTCGAAGCAATGTTGCTGTGCGAAAGCATGACTCCTTTTGGAAGTCCTGTGGTTCCTGAAGTGTAGATGATTGTTGCTAAGTCTTCGGTCTTAATTTTATCTTTACGCGTTTGAACCTCAACCGCAGAGTCTTCATTCAATGAAAGTAATTCTTTCCAATGTCTAGCGCCTTCAATTTTTTCGAAGGTGAAAACTTCTTTCAATAAAGGTGTGTTATGACGAATGTTTCCAATTTTGTTGAGTAGTTCGAGGTTGGAAACAAAACATATCGTTGCCTCGCTGTGGTTCAAAATGTATTGAGTATCATGCTCGGTCATGGTTGGATAAATAGGAACGTCAACTGCTCCTATTTGCAAAGCGGCATGATCACAAATGTTCCATTCGGTGCGGCTAGCATCGGTGATTAGCGCAACTTTTTGTCCGGGCTGAAGGCCGTATTCTACAAGTCCATTGCTGAGTTGATTAACCTGATCAATAAACTTTTGTGTAGAGTAATTTTCCCACTCTCCGTTGCATTTGCTGCGGAACATGACGTCAAGTGGAAGATTCTCCAATTGATCAAAGGCGAAGTCGAATAATCTTTTATACATGAAACGAATATACTAAACGAATTCTTTCGCTAGACGTTCCGACATGTAATCGAATAATTGTTGGAAGGGACCTTTCACCATCATTTCCATAAACGGATTAATTGTAGCGTCGCAATCTTGATGAGCAGTGGTCATTGATCCATTGCTTTTCAATTTTGCTTTCAGCACGAAAGGAAACGGACTTTTGTCAGTTGTCTCGAAAGTAGTTTCAGAATATTCAGCGTTCAAAACGGCATTCACACGTTTTAATTCGATGGTATAAATATTTTGAATTTTGAATATACACGAATCTTCCGTGTTACTCCAATTTGAAATTTTATCTAAAGGAAGCAAGCGCTGAATGTTCGCCATGTTTTGCAAGTATGCGTGCACCTCAGCTATGTGTGCATTTACTTCAACACTTTTGCTTAAGAATTTAGCCATTAGATTGCGATTCAAGGAAAGCAGCACTCCATGCGGCTGGATCTTCTCTCCACACTTTCAACGTGCTTAATTGTTCTTCGGTGATGTATTCTTTTTTCAACGCTTGCTGAAGCAATGCGTGGTAATCGGTAAGTGTATGCAAAGCAACTTCAGCGTCTTCAAATGCTTGTTTTGCTATTTGAAAATCGTAAGTGAATATGGCAACCATTCCCATAACATCCAGTCCAGCTTCGCGCAAAGCACTTACGGCGCTTAAGCTGCTTTTTCCCGTTGAAATAAGGTCTTCAATAACGACAACTTTTTGATTGGGTTCAACCACCCCTTCAACCTGATTTCCTAAACCATGTTTTTTAGCTTCGCTGCGAACGTAAGCGTAGGGTATTCCCATTTCTTGCGCAACTAATGCACCGATAGCAATTCCACCAGTGGCTACACCTGCAATAATATCAGGTGTTCCGAACTTTTCTTGAATAACATTTACAAACTGCTGACGAATATGAGTTCTGCAAACTGGAAACGAAAGAGTTTTGCGGTTGTCGCAATAAATGGGCGACTTTAATCCGCTTGCCCAAGTGAATGGTGCTTGAGGTTTCAATTCAATTGCTTTAATTTGCAAAAGATAATCTGCTACTTGTAATTCCACTTCAATATTTGATTCCATGCCGCGAAAATACGTCGTCTCACACCTTGGTCGAACATTAACTTTTTCACAAGAAGAGTTTGTTAACTATTTCGGCACCTATAAAACCATAAATGCGGCGGGTGGGTTAGTTCAAAACGGAAATGGTGAATATCTTATGATTAAGCGCAAAGGCTTCTGGGACTTGCCAAAGGGAAAAATAGAAAAAGGAGAAAACGATGAAGAAGGCGCGCTGCGAGAAGTAGAAGAAGAAACGGGTTTGGTGGAAATGATTATTTTGAATCATCTGGTAGATACATTTCATACCTACGAAATAAAGAAGGAAGTCGTTTTGAAACGAAGCACGTGGTTCCTTATGAAGTGCGAGGGTAGACCAGGATTGACGCCTCAAACAGAAGAAGAAATAGAATTGGTTGAATGGTGCTCAGCAGAGTTGCTAGAATCTCGCCTGCCAAAGTCATACGCAACAATTTCGCTGGTTTGGGATGCCTTTATATTGTCTTCCAACCCTGAGCACTGAGTGTAACAGAACCCCCGCCGATAGTCATTAACAGATTTTCACCAGCTTTTTCAGTGGCGTGACCAATAATACTCAGGTTTGGATTGCCCTTAATTTTTTCGAAGTCGTTTTGAGATACGGTAAAAAGTAATTCATAATCTTCACCGCCGTTCAACGCGCAAGTTGTTGGATCAATGTTGTGTTCTTTTGCTGCATCTCTTGTTTCAGGAGCAATGGGTAATTTGTCTTCGTAAATGGCGAAGGTGCATTCACTCTCTTCAGCAAGGTGAAGAATCTCAGAAGACAGTCCATCTGAAATGTCGATCATGGCCGTTGGCTTCACTTCAAGTTTGGCTAATAATTGAACAATGTCTAAACGCGCCTCAGGTTTCAATTGTCGTGCTAAGATGTAATCGTAATTTTCTAGACTCGGTTGGGCAGTGGGAGCACTTTTGAAAACTTCTTTTTCACGTTCCAAAACTTGAAGGCCCATATAAGCTCCGCCCAAATCTCCCGATACCACAAGTAAATCGCCCTCCTTCACCGTGCTTCTCAAAGCTACATCTTCTTTATTGGCGTATCCGATTGCTGAAATGGAAATGACACATCCCGTTGGAATGGTAGTCGTATCGCCTCCAACCATATCCACTCCGTATGCTTCGCATGCAGCAAGTATTCCAGAGTATAGTTCCTCAAGTGCTTCCACAGAATATTTATTGCTCACTGCTAAACCTACAGTGAACTGGGTGGGCGTTGCATTCATAGCGCAGATGTCCGAAAGGTTCACCACGACACTTTTGTATCCAAGGTGTTTTAAAGGAGTGTACATTAGATCGAAATGCACACCTTCCACCAACATGTCGGTAGTCATCACCAATTGTTTTCCTTCCATCGGCTGCATCACCGCAGCATCGTCTCCCGCATCGCGAATGGTTCCTTCGTTTTTCGGAAGGAAATATTGCGTCAAATGCTTAATCAGTGTGAATTCTCCAAGAGCAGAAAGCTCGGTACGTTGTTGTTCCATGCGGCAAAGATACTAGGTTAGCGACTCAATCGAATATCCAACACTTCCAACTGAATGGAACTTTGTCCGTTCCAAACGTTTTCATTGAGTTGAAAAAGCAAGTCAATTTCTTTTCCTTCTAAAATAGGAAAAACCCAATCTTTCATTTTGAAGGCAATGCCCTTCATTTCAGCATTATTTCCTTCTTGCTTCACATGCAGTTGTAGATGATCGGCATGCGCTCCAACAAGCTTCGTGAACCGAGCGTTTTTAATGTTTTTTGAAAGGAACACGGGACGTAAATTCTCCGGGCCATGAGGTTCAAGAGGCTGAAGAGATTCATAAAGCGAAAATGTTATTTCGTCGAATTGAATTTCAGTATCGTATAAATGACATCTCTCAATTCGAGTGTTATTCGTGAATTCTCGAACAACTTTGTCGAACGCTTCGCGAAAAGCAAGAAAATTTTCCGACTTTAATTTTAAACCCGCTGCCATCCTATGTCCACCAAACTGAATCAAATGTTCTTCGCATGCCGCGAGCATGTCGTAGACATCTATACCTTCTATGGATCGAACGCTTCCTGAAAGAATTCCATCTTCTTCAACAAGCACAATGGCGGGTTTGTAATAATTCTCAATAATTCTCGAAGCCACAATTCCAACTACCCCTTTGTGCCAACCTTCTTTTTTCACGACCGTTGTGAAACTGCCTTCGTAAAAAGGGTCGACTGCAATAATGTCGAGCGCTTCTTGCGTGATGTTTCGATCTAATCCTTTTCTTTCGTAATTGTTCTTTTCGATTTCTGCGGCGACAACTTTTGCATCTTCCGAATTCTGAGCAACTAGAACTTCAACGGCGCGCTTGCCTGAGAAAATTCTCCCGGCTGCATTGATGCGTGGTGCAAGCAAGAAAACCAAATCAACAACTTTGAGAACTTTTCCGCTATGCTTCGCGTTGGTTAGCAGTTCTCCGATACCTGGACGAAAGCGTGTATTTATTTCCTTCAAACCGAAATGCAGCAGGACTCGATTTTCGGGGGTGACGGGAACTATATCTGCTCCCGTGGCAACTGCAACTAAATCAAGAAAGGAATAAGCAAAATCTAGCTTTTCGTTGTGATGAATGTACCAGGCGCACATAACTTTGAATCCAACCGCACATCCGCAAAGTCCTTTGTTTTCATAAGTACAGTCTTTTCTTTTTGGATTCACCACAGCATAAGCCGGAGGAAGAATTTCAGGAGTGTGGTGATCGCAGACAATCACATCTATTCCATATTCATTGCATAGCTCAATGCGAGGTCCATCTTTAATTCCACAGTCCAAAGTGACAATGAGCGAAAAATTATTTTCATGAGCGAACTCGACACCTGCCTTTGAAAATCCATATCCTTCTGTGTACCTGTCCGGAATATAAAAGTCGCATTCGAATTCTTCATGTTTAAGAAAGCTGTAAAAAACAGCTACAGCGGTTGTCCCGTCGACATCGTAATCGCCGTAGACCAATATTTTTTCACTTTTTTCTTTGGCAGAAATCAATCGGGTAATGGCCTTGTCCATGTCTTTCAATCCGAAAGGGGCCAACAACTGACTTATTTCAGGGTGGAGGAAGGTCTTTGCTTGTTCAGCATTGAGGACATTTCGTTGAAGTAAAATTTCAGCGAAAGCTTCGGTAGTAGCAGCTTGTTGAGCGAGTTCTTTAATATCCTCCGAAGAGAAATTGCCGCGTTTTTTCCAGATGTTTTCTTTTAGGGTACTCATTTCATGCAAAGTTAGTCGGAGAACTCACGCAACCCTTTTTCATTTTATGCCGTCTTTTCGTATATTCGTACCCCAAACCTTTAAAGAAATGAAGAAATCTTTACGCTCTGTTATTTTGCTCATGGCCATTTTTGCAATGTTTGTGCTGAATGGCTGTCTGAACGATGATAACAAAATTCCACCAAATTGTTATGACGGAATTTTAAATAACTCGGAGCAATTAGTCGATTGCGGAGGTCCAAATTGCGAGCAATGTGACCACTGTATTGATGGAATTTGGCAACCAGAATATGGTGAAACATGCGTAGACTGTGGAGGAGAATGCGGAGCATGTGCTCCCTGCTCGAACTGCATTCAAGACGGTGATGAGGCAGGTATTGACTGTGGTGGAACGAACTGTGGTCCTTGTGCTGCATTGTGCGCAGACGGGTTATTAAACGGTACAGAAACACAAGTGGACTGCGGTGGAGCATATTGCGAGGCTTGTCCTACTTGTACTGACGGATTAATGAATGGAACTGAAATTGGTATCGACTGCGGTGGAACCAACTGTCCTCCATGCACTACAGACGGTAATTGTACCAACGGAATTATCGACGGAGGTACTCAAGGTGAGTTTTGGACTGACTGTGGTGGTGTTGATTGTATGGCTTGCGATACAATCCTTACGTTCACGGCTAACGGTGTTAACCACGTGGGAGTGGCATCATCATGTACCTTCAGCTATGCGGGTGGAGTAGTTTCGGTAACCGGTTCAACCCTTCAAGGCGGAACAATTGCCTTTACTATGGCTCAGCCAATAGCAGGATGGGTAAGCGGTTCAGTTATTAATATGGCTACTGCAACAAACCCTGCTAGCGTAATGGCATTTACTAATGCAGCAGTTGCACACAGCACTGCATTTGGAACTTCGACAGCTGTAATAAATGTCGTTAAGTTCAGATCCACTCCAACACCTGGTGGAATTCGTTATACCTTCTCTGGAACGTTGAAGAACTCTGCCGGAACATCTACGGTAAACATTTCGAACGGATTGGTAATGGTGCCTTTACAATAAGGAATTCTTACCTGAAAAATATCAAAAAGCCCTTCGTAAGAAGGGTTTTTTATTTCACACCTAATTTCGTTTCTTTGCACCCAATTTAGCAATGATCTAAACATAAAAACATGCATTTCGAATTATCAGAAGAACAATTAGCCGTTCAGGCTGCTGCAAGAGATTTCGCGCAGAACGTATTAAAGCCAGGGGTGATAGATCGCGACGAGCATCAGCGATTTCCAACGGAAGAGGTGAAGCAATTGGCAGAGCTTGGTTTCATGGGAATGATGGTTGATCCACAATACGGCGGAAGCGGCATGGATACTTTGTCCTACGCTATTGCTATGGAAGAGATTTCTAAAGTAGATGCGTCCACTTCAGTTTGCATGAGCGTAAATAACTCGTTGGTTTGTTACGGTCTTCAAGCATACGGTAGCGAAGAGCAGAAAGAGAAGTTCTTAAAGCCTTTGGCTAGCGGAGAGAAAATTGGAGCGTTTTGTCTTTCTGAACCAGAGGCTGGTTCAGATGCAACGTCACAAAAAACTACCGCCGTAGATATGGGCGATTATTATTTGTTGAACGGAACGAAGAACTGGATTACCAACGGAAGTACAGCTTCTACGTATTTGGTAATTGCGCAAACCGATCCTGAAAAAGGACACAAAGGAATTAACGCACTTATCGTAGAGCGCGGAATGGAAGGTTTCATCGTTGGAGCGAAAGAAAACAAAATGGGTATCCGCGCAAGCGATACGCATACTTTGTTATTTAACGACGTGAAAGTTCCAAAGGCGAATCGAATTGGTGAAGACGGATTCGGTTTCAAGTTCGCCATGAAGACGCTGAGCGGTGGACGTATTGGTATTGCTGCTCAAGCTTTAGGTATTGCAGCTGGTGCTTACGAATTGGCTTTGGCTTATTCGAAAGAGCGTAAAGCATTCGGAAAAGAAATTTCACAACACCAAGCAATCGCTTTCAAATTGGCTGATATGGCAACGGAGATTGAAGCTGCGCGTTTGTTAGTATACAAATCTGCTTGGATGAAGGACCAAGGAATGAACTACGACGAAGCAAGCGCCATGGCGAAGTTGTACGCATCTACTGTGGCTATGAAGCACACGGTTGAAGCAGTGCAAATTCACGGTGGATATGGATTCGTGAAAGAGTATCACGTTGAGCGTATGATGCGTGATGCGAAGATTACTCAGATCTACGAAGGAACAAGTGAAGTGCAGAAAATTGTCATTTCAAGAATTGCACTTTCTAAATAAACGCATTTGAATTTCATTAACATAGGGCTGTTGTAAGACAGCCCTTTTTGTTGGAATTCACTTCCATTCGAAATCTATTTTCGTAAGGAAGCATGAACCCATTCAAACATACCATTCGCTTTGCGCTTGCCATACTTATTCTCGCTGCGGGAATTGGTGGAGTCTACTATTTTTTTAATCGAAGTTATGCCGAATGGGAAAGTCCTTTGGCCTACATTCCTTCAACCGCAACAGGTGCTGTTGAAGTCAAGAATGCAAACTCAATGGGAGAGGCGTTGGAATGGTCAACAGAGCTTAATTTGTCTGAAGGAGTTGCACGCCTAGCAAATGAAGTTGCAGCCGATGTTCAAGGACTTCAATTCGAAAGTCAATCAGCTTGGATCGTAGACAACGGATCAGATGATTTGGTAATTCTTCCAGTTGGATATGGAAAAGAAGGAGAAGCT
Source organism: Flavobacteriales bacterium (assembly GCA_044371675.1). Lineage (GTDB taxonomy): Bacteria > Bacteroidota > Bacteroidia > Flavobacteriales_D > Sanyastnellaceae > CAIZGX01. The sequence continues at coordinate 43,166 of JBILTF010000003.1, read as the reverse complement.
CTTGCTTCGAAATGGAATGCGAAATTTCCTGATTTGAAATTTCAATTTCAAGAGCCTTATGCCATTTATGGAAGTGGGAATATCAATCAGCTTGAAGAAGGAAGTCGCCTGAGTGATTTGTTCTCTTTTTCTTGCGTAAAGAGCACAACCTCTTTCGATTCAAATTGTCATTATTATTTTCGGGTAGATCAAGTTTGGACAGCCTTGGACGACATTCACGGAAGTGGATCTTCGATGATTGCAGGGTTTCAATGTTCGCCGTTGTACCTTCCAACGAACTCATCGAAATTTTCTTTTCAAAACGTTTTCACAAATGGAAGAACCAATACGAACTATTGGTTCAAAGCAGTGCATGCAGGAAGCCCTATGACTCTGCTTGCTTACCTCGATTCACTTCGTCCGCAAGACGCGCGCAATGCCTTCTTAAGTGTTCGAATGGAACAAGAAGCAAAGAAGAACGCTTCCTTGTTAGACTGGTTGAATAACCACGCCACCGGCGAATTGGCTATGGCTAATTTCGGAAGCGATACACCGGATGCGAGTGGTATGATTTACGCCTTGGGCTTGAAATCGGACAGTGTGAATGTGGAGATGTTATTCTCGGATTCAATTGCTTTAGATCCGATTCGTGAAGCGACTGTAACAGAGCTCTTCGCTATGGATAAAATTTATCCGAGTGAGGCAAAATACTTCGGGAGTCGTTACAAGAATTTTTTCTTATTCGCTGAATCGAAGGAATTGCTTTTAGCGCATCAGCAATTTCTTGCGCTGGCAGGATCCATTTCAACAAAAAATTTCCCTGCTTTGCCAAGCGGTGGAGTTATAACCGGAAGTGATTTGAAATATTCGAATACGCTATCTCCCAAGCTGGGCAATAGATGGCGCGTTTGGCATTATTCGCCAGTAGGAGATCGGACGCAAGTGACGTTGGTTGGAAAGGGAGGTGTTCGAGTTGAATCGCGTGAAGACATTGTTCCAGATACAACAACTGCCACTCTCCCCGTGGCCCCAACGCCTGTGCCTGTTGTAGAAACAGGAAAAACGAAATCGGTGACGAATCACCTCACAGGAAAAACAGATCAAGTAAAATATTCCGGTTCGAAAATCGAATGGATTTCCGGAGGGAAAACAACGTGGTCTGTTACGCTTTCAGCTGAAATACGTGGAGTTGAGCAGATAGACGCGTTTAAAAATGGAAAGAAGCAATTGCTAATTCTGACTAATTCCAGATTGGAAATGTTAGACATCAATGGAAAAAATGTCGTGGGTTATCCTGTTGCTCTTTCTTCCAAACCCTGCACGAATTTGTGCGTGGCCGATTATTCAAACGCACGGGATTACCGGATCTTCTTTGGCTGTTCCAACGGCACCGTTTACAATTACACTTCGAACGGAAAGCCCACATCGGGTTGGAATGTGGCGAGTATGAAGAGCGATTTGCCTTCTTCCATTCAGTATAAAAAAGTAAACGGACAAGATGAAATTCAAGTCAAGCGAGCAAGTGGAAAAACAACAATCCTGAAGCGAAACGGCGCAGCGAAACAATGAAAGCAATTTATTTAACGAAGTTCGGAAAGGCTCATGAAGCTTTTGAAATCAGAGAAGTTGCTGATCCGATTTTAGGCGAAGGAGAAGTGCGCGTTAAGGTGGAAGTTTCCGGATTGAATTTCGCAGATGTGTTGGGAAGAAAGGGATTGTATCCCGCATTGCCTGCACCTCCTGTAGTTATGGGGTACGATGTGGTTGGAATTGTTGAGGCCGTTGGTGAAGGAGTTTCTTCCAATTGGATAGGAAAACGCGTGGCCTGTTTAACGCGCTTCGGTGGTTATGCAGAAAAAGTGTGCACTGCCGTAACGGGTATTGCAGAACTTCCAGATTCCATTTCTTCCAATGAAGCCTGTGCCTTGGCAACGCAGTATGTAACTGCGCTTTACATGAGCGATTTCCTTCAACATACAAAATCGGGAGAGCGTGTGCTTATTCATGCCGCGGCTGGTGGAGTAGGAACGGCTTTGATTCAGTTGTTGAAGGAAAGAGGATGTGAAATTTTCGCAACGGTGGGAAGCGATGAAAAGGTGAATGCTCTTGCGAAACAAGGCATAACCGCGGTGAATTACAATTCTCATGATTACGAAATTGAGATTCGAAAGCATTTAGGAAAAGCCAATCTTGACGTGACATTCAACAGCATTGGTGGAAAGACATTCAAGCAAGATATGCGGTTGTTGGGGGCTGGAGGAAGATTGATGTTGTTCGGATTTTCAGATCGAACCAGCAAATGGGGAGGGAAGTTAGCAACTTTGAAGTTGGTGTTCGACATGGGAAGATTAATTCCATTGTTATTACTTGGAAAGAGCCAGTCTGTTCTCGGTGTGAACATGCTAAGGGTTGCCGATGAGCATCCGGAAATTATTGGAACCCTATTGAATCGACTCGTTCAGATGCATTCAGCAGGAAAGATAAAGCCCGTAATCGGCGGGGAATATTCGTTCGCTGAAATAGCCAAAGCACATCAATATTTAGAGAGCCGAAAAAGCTCTGGAAAAATAATTTTGAAGTGGTGAACCCCCTAACACTCATTTTCTTATACATTCGCCAAGAATAAATTTATATGTCTGCTACTCAAAACAAACTTTCCGCTGCGGGACTTCTCGTTACCCTAGGAATAATTTATGGTGATATTGGAACATCTCCACTTTACGTTCTGAAATCTGTTGTTGGTGATCGACCAATATCTGAATTGCTGATTTACGGGGCAATTTCATGTGTCTTTTGGACGCTAACTATTCAAACAACAATAAAGTACATCTGGATTACTTTGCTTGCGGATAATAAAGGAGAGGGAGGGGTTTTCTCTTTATTCAGTTTGGTTAAAAGAAAAGGGAAGTGGTTGGTTTGGATTGCTATGATAGGAGCAGTTACGTTGCTTTGTGACGGGATTATTACTCCTCCAATTTCGGTTTCTTCAGCTGTAGAAGGCTTGAAGGTTTTGAATGATGGAATTCCTGTACTTCCAATTGTATTGATTTTAATTACTGGTTTGTTCGCAATTCAGAGATACGGAACCAAATTGGTAGGTGTAGCTTTTGGTCCTATTATGCTAGTTTGGTTTTCGATGTTGGCTATTCTAGGGTTATACAGCACGTTGCAACATCCGGAAATAATTTCTGCACTTAATCCGAAATACGCTGTTGACTTACTCACGAAATATCCAAATGGTTTTTGGCTGTTAGGTGCTGTGTTCCTATGCACTACGGGTGCAGAAGCGTTGTATAACGATTTGGGTCACTGTGGAAGAAATAATATTAGAGCGACATGGATATTTGTGAAAATTGCTTTAGTTCTGAATTATATGGGACAAGGTGCATGGCTAATGCAACAGACTGAATTGTCTGGACGAAATCCGTTTTTTGGGGTAATGCCTGATTGGTTTTTAGTCCCAGGAATTATTATTGCAACCACCGCTGCAATTGTTGCAAGTCAAGCCGTTATTTCAGGTTCATTTACTCTAATTGGTGAAGCAATAAACTTGAATTTTTGGCCACGTGTTGCCATAAAGTTCCCCACAGAAACCAAGGGTCAACTATACATACCAAGTGTGAATTGGCTATTATGGGCAGGTTGTATGGGTATAATGTTGTACTTTAAGGAATCTACGCATATGGAAGCTGCCTATGGTGTTTTCATCATTATGGCTATGATGATGACGTCGGTTTTGCTTTGGTATTTTTTAGTCTACAAAAAGCATATTCATTTTACTCTTGTGACTGTTGTTATAGGACTTTTCTTAATCGCAGAAAGTGCTTTTTTGGTGGCGAATTCTATAAAGATGAAGGAAGCTTGGGTGATGCTCATTGCGTTCTTTGGGATTTTTCTGGTTATGTACGTAACCGTTAGATATCGAATGTTCAGTAATGAACGCATTGGTTTCATTTCTCTTGATCCGCATATCGATACGCTTAGAAGATTGTCAGAAGATATGAGTGTTCCGAAGTACGCGACACACCTTGTATATATGACCAAAGCAAGCTTCACCGATCAGGTAGAGAAATTGGTAATTGATTCCATTTTAGAAGGAACACCGAAGCGAGCAGATGTTTATTGGTTTCTTCACATAGACCGAACGAACGAACCTTACACCATGGAGTACGAGGCACAAGAATTGGTAGATGACTTAATCATTAAAGTAAACATTAAATTGGGCTTCCGTGTTCAAGCGCGTGTGCACAATTACTTCTGCTTTATTCTTCAAGATTTGGCAACGAAGAATCATTTTAATCGCATTCAAAAGCCAGAACCGTACAGCACTTACAACAACAACATTGATGTGCGTTTCGTAGTACTACAGAAATATTTAAGTGTAGAAAATGAATTAGGTGTGAACGAGAACTTTGTTTTCGAAGCACATCAATTCCTAAAGAGTATTTCTCTTACCGACATCGATGCTTGGGGACTGGAAGAAAATAGAACCTCTGTTGAAAAGGTTTCTATGGTTGTGAAATCTCGCGAGCGCTGTCACTTGATCATGCGCGGACACAAGGCACAATCGTAGATTTACATCATCTCAGAAAGCTCTAACCAGCGCATGGTTCCGTTGTCTATTTGATCAGACAACGCTCCAAGTTCGAGTGCAATCTTTTCCATCTGAATGTGATCAGAGGCTTTTAAAAGCTCGGCTTCAAGCTGAGCTTTTTTCTCTTCCCACAATGGCAAATTCTTTTCAAGTGTTTCGAATTCGTGCTTCTCTTTGAACGAAATTTTTCCAGCAGGTTTTTTCTTTTCTTCTTTGATGGAAGGGGCTGGCTCTTCTTGCTTCTTTGCTTCAGCAAGGCTTTCTCGCTTGGCTGAAGCTTCGCTCAACACGGCGCGGAAATCGAGTGTGCTGCCTAACAAATCATGCACGTTTCCTTTTCCATCTAAAAGAAATAAATGGTCAACCAATTTGTCTAAGAAATATCTATCGTGACTCACAATAACCAAACAACCTGGGAAATTCAATAAGTAATCTTCCAGTGCAGAAAGTGTGAACACATCTAAGTCGTTGGTCGGCTCATCTAGAATCAGGAAATTTGGATTCTTCATGAGCACAAGAAGTAACTGCAAACGTTTGCGTTCGCCACCGCTCAATTGATCAATGCGATTGAAGTGCATGTGCTTCGGAAATAAGAATTTCTCGAGCATCTGTGAGGCGCTAATGGTTTTGCCTTTCGCAAGTGGAATGTAATCTGCAACATCGCGAATACATTCGATAAGTCGTTGTTCTGGTATTAAGTTCGAAGCCGATTGCTCGTAAAATCCGAACACCACCGTTTCTCCGTTCACAATCTTTCCGCCATCGGGTTCCATGCGTTTGGTCATCAGATTCAGGAAAGTCGATTTTCCGCAACCGTTTCTTCCAATGATACCGATGCGTTCGTTCGATTTGAAGACATAGTCGAATCCGTCCATAACGGTTGAATCGCCCATAGACTTCGTGGCTTTAATGAACTCAACTACCTTAGAGCCCATGCGGGTAATGTTAATTTCAAGATCTAATTCTCCGTCTTCAGGCTTGCGTTTCAATTTGTCTTTCAACTCTTCGAACGAGTCCATGCGACTTTTGCTTTTCGTTCCGCGGGCACGTGGCATGCGGCTCGCCCATTCTGCTTCTCGACGAAAGAGATTTAAATTTTTATCGCGAGAGGCAGATTCAAGTTGCTCGCGCTCAGCTTTCTTTTCGAGATAATACGAGAAGTTTCCTTTGTACTTGTACAGTTCTCCGTTTTCCAACTCGAGAATTTCATTCGTAATGTTTTCCAAGAAATAACGATCGTGTGTTACCATGAACAAAGTCATGCGCGCCTTCGTTAAATATTCTTCCAACCACTCAATCATATCTAAATCCAAGTGGTTCGTAGGCTCGTCTAGAATTAAAAAATCTGCTTCTTCCAACAACACACGCGCCAATGCAATACGTCTGCGCTGACCGCCGCTCATATTGCCCATGAGTTGGTTCAGGTCAATAATATTCAGTGCACCAAGAATTTGTTTTGCTTTCGCATCGTAGTCCCACGCGTCAGAATGCTCCATCATGTCGTGTGCTTCTTGAAGCCCATCTCCGGTCGCAATGGCAAGATCATACGCTCGAATGGCTTTGGTCATGAGGTTGTCTGCCGCGAAGAGAAAATCAATAGCGGTTCCGTTTGCATCGAATGCTTCGTCTTGAAGTAAGATGGCCCATTTAATTTCTTTGTTGAATGTAATTCTTCCGGCATCTGGATAATCTTTTCCGGCTAGCATGTGAAGCAGTGTTGACTTGCCGGTTCCGTTCTTCGCAACCAATGCAACTTTTTGTCCCTCTTCAATACCGAAACAAAGGTCTGTAAACAATTCACGAATACCGAAGGCCTTCGACACATTTTCAACTGATAATACATTCATGGCGCGAAGTTCGTTGAATTTGTTCAATTATACCACAACACATTCCCGCGCAATTGTGTTATTTTCGGAGAGTGAAATTTTATACCGCTCCCTTTTCTGAAATTCCTTCCGTGAAAGTGTATCGCATTCTTGCGTTGCGCGCCGATGTTTTTGTGGTGGAGCAGAACTGCGCTTATCAAGATTTAGATGGAAAGGACGAACAATCTATTTGGGTTTGGGCTGAGGATGAGAGCGGCAAGGTGCATGCTACTGCGCGATTACTTCCTGCCGGAATTTCATACAAGGAAATCAGCATTGGTCGTGTCTGCACGTCAATGGAATCTCGTCGTACAGGCCTTGGTAAATCGTTAATGGAAGAATGTTTGAATCAGTGTGAACTCATTTGGGGCAAGCAGACCATCACCATTTCAGCACAACAATATTTGTTGAAATTTTACAACGAATTGGAGTTTTTAGAAGAGGGTGAAATGTATTTGGAAGACGATATTCCACATTTGAAGATGAAACGCAAAGCATGAATATTTCTATTACGAAATATAACATTCACGAGTGGTTCATGGCCGCAGGTGTTTTCTGCATGAGTGTTTATTCTAAAGGAGTAACGGTGTTTTTAGCATTGGCATTCCTTACGATGGTTGTTCAAGTTGTTTTTGTCGGAAGGAAAATAGAGTGGCGAACTTTCAACGTTTGGGCCTTTCTGCTTTTCGGGATTTTGTCGGTCTTTTTGCTTTCCGGATTTTGGAATGAATGGAATCACAAAATAGCGTTAGCCGAGATTGAAACGAAGATTTCTTTCGTGGCATTTCCACTTTTGTTTCTATTTGCTCCAACATTAATATTTAATTCTCGAAAGAAGTTTCAATGGGCACTTGTATTCGGAGGAATCTTTTTCGCAATGATTTGTCATGTGCATGCAGTTTTTGGATTTTTTGAAACTGGACTTTGGCAAGAGTTTGTTTATGGAAGACTTTCGTGGACGTTTCATCCTACCTATTTAGGATTTTTCTATTTGCTTTCTCTGGTTTTCTTGGCCTCTGAGTTTCTCGATTCCACAAGTAAGAAAAAAACGAATTTGCTGTTGTTAGGAATTGTTTTCTTTTCCTTAGAGACTGCATTCATGGCTTCTCGTGCTGGTTTCTTAGCTTTGTTTTTGTTCTATGCCGTTTTCGCTTTTTATGTATTTCGAAATGGAAAAAACAGAAAGAGGGCACTCGTTGTAGTTTCATCTTCGATGCTTTCATTCATTGTTTTGTTTTTAAGCTTTTCCCCTATTTCAGGAAGAGCGAAAGAGGCTGTGGAAAATGCGAGATCCCTTTCAGAAACGAAAAAAGAAGAGAAGGTGGCAAGCACGAGCGAGCGCTTTGTGAGTTGGCAGACGGCATGGGAAATTAGTCGCGACTATCCTTTAGGTGTGGGTACAGGAAATTGGAAATCGCATTTCAATTTACGTTACACTCAGAAGGGAGCGAGCTTCGCTGCCGAGCATTCGCATCCTGCTCATAATGCGTATTTGCAAATTCTTGTTGAATGGGGTTGGGCTGGTTTATTGACCTTGCTGGCATTATTGATCGTGGGTATAAGAAGGGCTTGGCAGAGGAACGATCTGTTTTTTTTAGTTTTCGCGCTTGGAGTGTCGTTCCACTTTATATTTGAGAGTATGCTCGAGCTTCAGCAAGGGCTTGTTTTTATTGGCTTTTGGATGTTTTTCTTGATTCATCGACAACATGAATCGCAGGCCTGCGAGGTCTGAAAATTACTATTAGGAAGAGTCCTTTATTTTTCTTAAATTCGTTGCGAAATTTATTAAAATGGCAACAATTGAATTGAGGTTACCCAAAATGGGTGAGAGTGTCGCAGAAGCGTCTATTTTGAGTTGGTTAAAGAAAGAGGGGGATCGTGTAACAGCGGATGAGCCTTTGGTGGAGATTGCAACGGATAAAGTAAACAGCGAAGTGCCTTCTCCGGAAGATGGGATTCTTGTTTCTTGTCGTGTAAACGTCGGAGATACTGTTCAAGTGGGACATGTCATTGCCATTATTGAAACTGGAGACGGCGCAAGTGCACCAGCCCCAGTTGCTACTGTAGCTCCTGCTGAATTAGAAAAGTCATCTCCTGTAGTTGCTTCTGAAACTCCTTCGCCGACAACTGCGGTAGTCTCTTCTTCTGATAGATTTTATAGTCCTTTAGTGAAGAATATTGCAAAGCAAGAAAATATTTCGCAAGCGGAATTGGATAGTATTTCGGGTTCAGGTCAAAATGGACGTGTAACCAAGGAAGATTTGATAGGATATATTTCCAACAGAGGAAATAAATCGGTAGCGGCTCCAGTTGCAGCTGCGATATCTGCTGCAGCTCCTGCTCCTGCAGCACCTACAGTTGAAGCTCCACGTGTAAAAGGTCCAACAATCACCGTTGGTCCAAACGACGAGATTATTGAAATGGATCGCATGCGCAGAATCATTGCGGATCACATGATCATGAGCACACAGGTTTCTCCGCACGTTACTTCTTATGTTGAAGCGGATTTGACGAATGTTGTTCTGTGGAGAGAAAAAGTTAAGAAGCAATTCGAAGCTAACTCAAAAACGAAGTTGACTTTTACTCCGATATTTATTGAAGCTGTTGCGAAGGCTATTCGTGATTTTCCAGGGGTGAATGCAAGTGTTGATGGAAACAACATCATCATGCGCGGTGACATTAACATTGGAATGGCGGCAGCATTGCCATCAGGGAATTTAATCGTGCCAGTAATTAAAAACGCAGATCAGTTGAATTTGGTTGGTATTGCTAGAAAAGTAAATGATTTGGCAGAACGCGCAAGAGCAAATAAATTAATGCCAGATGAAATTCAGGGAGGGACATATACATTGACCAATGTTGGTTCATTTGGCAATGTAATGGGCACGCCTATCATTAATCAACCACAAGTAGCTATCTTAGCCGTAGGAGCAATTCGCAAAAAGCCTGCTGTAATAGAAACACCGCAGGGCGACGCCATTGCTATTAGACATATGATGTTCTTATCTCATTCTTACGATCACCGAATAGTTGACGGTGCATTAGGCGGGCGCTTTGTTCGTCGCGTTGCCGACTATTTAGAAGAGTGGGATGTAAATCGTGAAGTATAATTTTTGAAAATATAAAACCTATGAAAACTCGATTCTTTTCACTTTTGATTGTCGCAGTTGTATCAATTAGCAATTCTTTTGCGGCTTCGAATACGGGTAACCCTCAATTTATTGCCGCCTACACGGAAGCGAATAAATTAATGGAAGAAAAATTTTGGGACCAAGCTGCCAAAGAATGGCGAAATGTTTTGGCTATGGATCCAGAGAACATTAACATAAACTATAAATTGGGTTACTGTTTGCTTCAAACAGAAAACAACAAGATAGATGCTTTAACTTATTTGAAAAAGGCGACTTCGAAAAAACTAAATTCGAGTTACGACCCTTTTGATCCGAAGGAAAGAGGTGCGCCTGTTGAAGCGTTATACTATTTGGGCATCGCTCAGCACTTGAACATGTTATTCGATCAATCAACCGACACCTTTGAAATCATGAAGGAGCTGGTTGATAAGAATCATCGATTGTCGAATCAGATTAATCGAGCCATTGAAACGAACAAAGAGGCAAAAAAACAAGTCGCTAATCCGAAAAAGTATAAGATCACGAATGCAGGAAAAACCTTGAATAGTTCTTTTGCCGATTTTGGTCCTGTTTTAACTTTTGACGAATCGAGCATTTTTTACACGAGCCGTCGTCTTCGTCCCGATTCAACCAATGCGAGCATTCGCGACTTTGAAACAGACAAATACCGAGATGACATTTATGTTTCGTTCAAAGGAAGAGATGGGAATTGGGTTCAACCCGAGTTGTTGAATTTAAATTCAGATGACCACGACGCAACAATCTCTGTTTCTCCTGATGGAAACACATTGTTTATCTATCAAGATAGTCTTGGTGATGGACAAGTTAAGTATTCAATGCTAATCGGAGAAACTTGGAGTGCACCTGTTAAATTGGGTTCAGATATTAATTCAGAATATTGGGAAACACATTGTACAATTTCATCAAATGGTAATGAATTGTATTTTGTTTCTGATCGTCTTAACGGACAAGGGAAGCGGGACATTTATCGCTGCTACAAAAATGCTGATGGAACTTGGGGGAAATCTCAAAACATGGGAGCCATTATCAATACCGCTTATGATGAAGATGCACCATTTTTAAGTCCAGACGGAAAGTTTTTATACTTCGCTTCCAAAGGTCATGCAACAATGGGCGGGTTTGATTTATTCGTTAGTGAAAAGGATAAGGACGGAAATTGGGGAGCGCCAGAGAATATGGGTTACCCTCTAAACACAGTTGACGATGATATATTCTACCAGCCAATGGCCGATGGAAAACGAGCGTATTATAGCTCACGTCGAGACGGTGGAAGTGGCGATTTGGATTTGTATGAAGTAGAAATGCCAGATATGAAAGCCACCCAATTGGCTAGTTTTAAGGGGGTTTTCAAACCTATTCAAGGTAAAACGTTACCCCAAGGAATGAAGATTTCATTGACAAATGTTAGCTGGTCCGAGAAACAAGAATCCCCTGTGAATGCTGAAAATGGTGAGTTCTTTGCTGCATTGAAACCATGTTCTACATACCAAATTGAATATTTCGATGGAGTCGAGAGCGTTAAATCAGAGATGCTGGTAATTCCTTGTGAAAACGAGAAGTATGAGTACACCCGCGAAATTCAATTGGTATCGAAAGAGATTGTGAAAATTGATGAAATTAAATTCGATAACAACAATCCAATTCAAACGAAGATTGATGAGACTTCGGGATACGCAGAGTACTCGCATTATTTCATTTACGGAAAAAGCGGATTTTCAGCCCAATCAGAAGAGTTCTTGGGTTTTGTTAAGTTATGTAAAAAAGTAATCGCACAGAAAGCATCTGTTACTATTTCAATAGAAGGAAGTGCCTCTAACGTACCTTCTGCAGGAAGCAAATCGAATGAAATGCTGTCTGCAGAGCGTTCTGAAAATACTAGGATTGCGCTGAAAGATGTGTTGGAGAAAATTGGATACAAGGAAAACGTTGACTTCAAATTTGAAAAGCCTGTAAACAGAGTTCAAGGTAAAGTATACGAGAACGACGCGATGCAAAATCGCGCTGAATATGAGAAGTACCAATACATCAAAGTTAAGGTTCAATAAATTATTACATGCTTCACTTAAAGAGACCGTTGGTTTTTCTTGACCTGGAAACCACCGGGACCGACGTTGCGAAAGATCGTATCGTGGAAATAGCTTTTGTAAAAGTGATGCCCGATGGAGCAAATGAAACACTGCCGGAATTTAAAGACACAAGATTTTTAATTAATCCTGATATGCCCATTCCAATTGAATCCTCTTTGGTACATGGGATTTACGATGCCGACGTGAAGAATGCTCCTTTGTTTGCAGATTGCGCGCCCATGCTGAATGATTTCATTGAAGGATGCGATCTGGCGGGTTATAACAGTAATAAGTTCGATATTCCTATGCTTGCAGAAGAGTTCTTGCGTGTAGGTATCCCGTTTACATTGGATGGAAGAAATACAGTGGATGTGCAGATTCTTTTTCATAAACTTGAGCCTAGAAATTTAACTGCCGCCTATAAATACTATACCGGTGGAACATTGGAAAATGCTCATGCTGCTCTTATTGATACGCAAGCGACCTACGAAGTGTTCAAGGGTATGTATGTGAAATACAAAGACGATGAACGAGCACTTCCAAATACAATAGAAGAAATAGAAATCATGAGCAGCTATGGGAAAAGAGCTGATTTGATAGGTAATCTTCAATACAACGAAGAAGGCGACATGGTATTCGGATTCGGAAAACACAAAGGATTGAAAGTAGCGGACGTTCTAACGCGTGAGCCGGGGTATTTCGGTTGGATGATGAATGCAGACTTCCCGTTATATACGAAGGAAGTTCTTCGTAAGTTTCGAAACAACATGATGGCATAAAGCTATGCGAGTTGCAGTCCTCGTCTCGAATGATCTTACATACGATCAACGAGTAAGCAAGATTTGCGATTCCCTTCAACATAAAAAATGGGACGTACGTCTGATTGGGGTTCTTAAATCTGGAAGCACATCGCTTCAACGCAATTATTCAACACAAAGATTAAATGTCTTTTTCTCCAAAGGACCTTTGTTTTATTTCATGTTGAACGTGCGTATGTTCTTCTATTTGCTTTTTCATAAAACTGAAATTATTTGGGCAAATGATCTAGATGTTTTGTGGCCGGCGGTATTGATGAAGAGGCTTCGAGGAACAAGAATCATTTACGACTCGCATGAATATTTTACGGAAGGGGAGGGATTAACTGGGCGAGAGCGCATTAAAGCTATCTGGACGCGCATTGAAGAACGATGCATTCCGCATGTCGATCTTTTCATTACGGTGAATGAAAGCATTGCTGAAATTTACCGAAAGAAATACAATCGCGAAGTTTTTGTACAACGCAACATGCCCATTTTGGAGGAAGATGAAAGTGAGAGGGTAGAATTGTTTGAAACGAAAACTGTCGTTCTTCAAGGGGCCTACATAGATCCAGATAGGGGAGGAATGGAATTGGTTGAAGCGTTTCAGTATTTGGAAGGAATACAATTGCTTATTGTCGGTGCGGGAAAAGATTTAGAAAATATGAAAAGGCGTATTGTCGAATTGCAATTGGAAGAAAAAGTAAATGTCCTTCCGCGCATGTCTTATTTCGAATTGAAGCAATTAACACAACGTGTGCACTTGGGCGTGTCATTAGATAAGCCGTTGCACTTGAATTATACGCTTTCACTTCCAAATAAATTATTCGATTATATTCATGCAGGCTTGCCAGTGCTGGTAAGCAATTTGGTTGAACCCGCTGGTATTGTGAATGAATTTAAAGTAGGTGATGTAATTGAAGAAGTAACGCCGAAAGCAATTGCAGTAGGGATTCTAAAAGTGCTGAATTCCTCCTCATACAATGATTATAAAACTGCCACTAAAAAAGCAAAGTCGGCGTTGCATTGGCAAGCCGACTTTGATAAACTAGATTTTTCTAAATTTTCTTAGAACAAGAATCCAACCGCAACACCTGTGCGAACGAAGTATCCAACATACGGACGGAATCCTTCGTTAGGTGCTTGAATGAATGGTTCGCTTGTTGAAACGCGCGTGTCGCCGCTGTTCCATATAGTTCCGAAGTTAACGTCAATACTAATCTTGTCTTGGAAAATACGTTGGTAACCGAAAGACATTCCAACACCTCCTGTATTGATGTTGCGTTTGGTGTATTCGTAAATACTCATGAAAGTGATAGGGTCATATCCGATATAGGTCTCTTCAAGAGCTTCCATATATTGGTAACGCGCAAACATAGAAAGGTAGATTCCCTCTGGAGCGCTGTAGCGCCCCATGTAATATCTATACTCCGGAGTAATTGCAACACGGCTAATGTAGCTGCTTGCAAAACCGTCACTTTGATCTTGATATAAAACGCCAAGAACGAAGCTTGATCTTTCTTGCGTTTGATGCTCGAAAGAAACATTCGCGGTGCGCATGATAGGAGAAGAAATATCCAACTTTAGGATGTTCTTGTTCTGTGCTGAAACCATTGTTGTGGTCAATATGAGCACGATTACGAATAACTTGCTTATAAACTGCATATATTTTTCTTTTTGTATAAATAAATTTAGTGCAATTTCGCTAAGTCGAAACGAAAAAACTATGACAAAAAAATTTAACATCATTTATCTCAGTTTAGCTCCAGTATTATTTGGGTTGAGTTGGTTTATTTCTCGTGAGTTGTTCAACCATTTCATGAAGAACAAAGGAACAATTGAAAATCCTGCAAAAGACAATTCGTTTGTCTTCGCTTGTGGATTTTCATTTCTGTACCTTTTGGTGTTTTTCATCATTCGTGACCTCTATCCGAAAAAAAATAACAAGTCGTAAATACATTACAAGATCACACAACAAATTTGTCAAACAATTAAAAATTAAAGAAACATCATGACTGAGATAAACAAAGAAAAATTGAAGGCCCTTCAATTAACCATGGATAAGTTGGAAAAGACTTACGGAAAGGGCGCTGTAATGAAATTAGGTGATAGCGCTGTGGAAGCCATGGAAGTTATTCCAAGCGGATCATTGGGTCTTGACCTTGCATTAGGTATAGGCGGATTTCCGAAAGGAAGAATCGTAGAGATCTACGGTCCGGAATCTTCGGGTAAGACAACCCTAGCCATTCACGCCATTGCTGAATGTCAAAAGTTGGGAGGTATCGCTGCCATCATTGACGCGGAACATGCGTTCGATAAATTCTATGCTGAAGCTTTGGGTGTCGATACTCAGAACCTCTTGATCTCTCAACCCGATAACGGTGAGCAAGGTTTAGAGATTGCTGATAACCTCATTCGTTCGGGCGCCATTGACTTAATTGTCATTGACTCTGTAGCAGCTTTAACTCCACGTTCAGAGATTGAAGGAGAAATGGGCGATGCAAACGTAGGTGTTCAAGCACGTTTAATGTCGAAGGCATTGCGCAAGCTTACAGGTACCATTAGCAAGACAGGATGTTGCTGTATCTTCATTAACCAATTGCGTGAAAAGATTGGTGTAATGTTCGGTAACCCAGAAACAACTACTGGTGGTAACGCATTGAAGTTCTACGCTTCTATTCGTCTAGATATTCGTCGCTCTACTCAGTTGAAAGACGGAGAGAATGTGATAGGAAATCACACGAAGGTGAAGGTGGTAAAAAACAAAGTTGCTCCGCCTTTCAGAACAGCTGAGTTCGACATTATCTACGGTCAAGGAATTAGCCGCGTTGGCGAATTAATTGACATGGGAGTTGATTTGAATATTGTGAAAAAAGCGGGTTCTTGGTTCTCATACGGTGAAACCAAATTGGGACAAGGACGCGATGCTGTGAAACAATTGCTAGATGACAATCCAGAATTAATGGCAGAAATCGAAGGCAAAGTGAAAGCAGCTCTTGCAGCTAAAACTGCATAGTCTTATTTCACAGACAAATAAAAAGAGGAACCATCGGTTCCTCTTTTTTATTTCCACCAAAATGAAATTACTTAATGTATCTCCAATCTTGATTGTTCTTAATCGTTTTCAACGAATGGTAGATCAAATGAATAACGGCCTCTACGTCTTCTTTAGCAACCATTTCAACTGTCGTATGCATGTAGCGCAACGGAAGTGAAATAAGAGCACTCGCGACGCCCGCATTGCTGTATGCGAAGGCGTCGGTGTCTGTTCCTGTTGCTCTGTACACAGCTGCACGCTGAATGTCGATCTTATTCTTTTCAGCAGCTGTAATAATGTGCTTCAATAAATTATTCTGCACAGCCGGTCCGTAGCTCAACACAGGTCCTTTTCCGCATGAAATATCTCCACTCATGATTTTACTCATCATTGGCGTTTGCGTATCGTGACAAACGTCTGTAACAATTGCCACATCCGGATTTATGCGATGCGCAATCATTTCAGCGCCGCGCAAACCAATTTCTTCTTGAACTGAATTCGTGAAGTAAACCCCGAATGGAAGTTTGACTTTGTTCTCTTTCAACATACGCGCAACCTCGGCAATCATGAATCCTCCTATGCGGTTGTCTAACGCGCGACCTAAGTAGTAGCGATCGTTCAGCACCATGAACTCATCTTCGAAGGTTGCTACGCATCCCACGTGAATGCCCAATCCTTCCACCTCCTCTTTTGTTCTAGCGCCCACATCTAAGAAAATATTTTTCATGGAAGGAGCTTCCTCTTTCTCTTGACGAACGTGAATCGCTGGCCATCCGAATACGCCTTTCACCAATCCTTTTGGGGTTTGAATATTCACACGCATAGAAGGCGCAATCATGTGATCGCTTCCACCGTTGCGACGCAAATAAATAAATCCATCTGGCGTAATGTAATGCACGAACCACGCGATTTCATCGGCGTGCGCTTCCACAACAACTTTGTATGGAGCATCTGGATTAATCACACCAACCACGGTTCCGTAGGTGTCTACGATGTGCGTGTCGATATACGGACGAATGTAATCTAACCACATTTGCTGTCCAGGAGTTTCAAATCCGGTAGGCGCAATGTTGTTAATGTATTTTTCTAAGAACTCGTGACTTTTCGCGTTCAAGATGCTCTTCGGTTTTTTTGTAGCCGGTGCTTTTGTTTTCTTTGCCATTGCAATAATTTGTATTTCAAAAATAGACTTGTAATAACCCGTTGTGAATGTATCAAGAAAATAGTTTAAACAAAACAGCGGTGAACAAATCGCGCACGCGTGAATTGAAGCAAACGGCAGACGGTTCGTTTACGTTGTTTATTCCGGAAGTGGAGGAGACGTATCACAGCACGCACGGCGCGGTGCAAGAATCTATGCACGTCTTTATTGAAAACGGATTGAAGGCTTGCCATAAAGAAGTGATTCGTGTTTTGGAAGTGGGTTTGGGAACGGGTTTGAACGCTTTGTTAACCCTTCAACATGCAACGAAAAAAATCGACTATTGCGCATTGGAGCCTTATCCGTTGTCGAAAGAAATATTGAATGAATTAGCCGCGAGTCGAGTCGATCAATTCGAAATGAAATTCCATGACTCGAAAGCAGAAGAAGTGATTTCACTTCAAGAAAATTTTTCTTTTGTTCGAATGGAAGTGGGGTTGGAAGAATTTCATGCTGCAGAGAAATTCGATGTTATTTATTACGATGCCTTTGGTCCGCGCGTAGAGCCCGGCTTATGGACGTTAGAGCGCATGCAACAATGTTTCAATTTGTTGAATGGAGGTGGAGTGTTCGTTACCTATTGCGCGAAAGGTGAAGTGCGACGTAATCTTCAAGCAGCTGGATTTGTTGTTGAACGGTTGGCGGGGCCGCCGGGGAAACGCGAGATGCTTAGAGGGGTGAAACCCCTCTAGAATGTCTTTCAGACGAATGTCTGCGACGAATGCTTCGCGAATGTCTGCGACTTTCATTCATTAAATAGTCATTCTCATTCTCTTTGTGTTTCTCATTCTTTTTTGTACCTATTTCTAGAGAAGTAATTAATATCGCCGAAGGCATTCGTTACAACGTAACATTCGCCTTAGGCATTCGTCACAGACACCCCTTCTATCCAGGGTATGGAAGAATTGTTTTGAATAGTTAATTTCTCAGCATTCCTTTCAATTACCTATAGCTAACCGCAACAAACCTTCGCCTATCTCGAGATAATGAAATGTATTGGGTATGTTTGTAGCGCGCTTAAGCTCGTTATTGGTAAGCGTAATCGCCAACTTCTTGTAGCTACAAAACGTGATAAGCAATTTAATTTAAATAAAAATGACAACACAGAAATCGACTGCGAGCGGAGTATGCGCCCCATACTCCATCTACCGAAAAAAAGCCTTACTACGTGCCATGACTTATGCCTTAGGGCTGTTGCTGGTGGTGTCGTCATGCAAAAAAGAGAATGACCAAGTTGACCCAAATCCCTTGTTGGTTTACGAAGTAGCACTGGACGCCTTTGTGGCGGATTTGCAGGCTCAACCACTCGATTCTGCCGGCCTTTCCGTTCGGGTACAGGATTATTTGGCGGCCCAATCGGGGAGTTTCTTTGGTGCCACCGTGGCGCTATTGGACAGTACCGGAAAGGTTTACTACAGCCCCTATTGGTATCGCCTGAACGATATCTTGGCTTTGAAAAACTTGGCAGACTCGGTCTATCAAATAGACGAACAAGCGTGGCTGCGCCAGCCTATCGACAGTGGTTATGCCATTTGGACCGAGCCTTATTTTGATGCCGGAGGTGGCGAGGTGTGGATGAGAACACGCGCCGTTCCTGTAATCATAAACAGCGAAATAGTGGCTGTGGCCACCACCGACGTAAAAGTGCAATAATCTTAAACTAGTGCATTGGCGGGCGGAGTTTGTTGTTGAGCGGCTGGCGGGTCCGCCGGGGAAACGCTTAGAGGGGTGAAACCCCTCTAAAATGTCTTTCAGACGAATGCCCTACGGGCGAATGTTCTTTGAACGAATGTCTACGACTTCTCTTTCTTTTTTCTATAATCGTCCAAGACATTAGCGGCAAAACGAAAGATATCCTAGCCCACGTGAGCATTCGAAACTCTCAACAAATTCGGTCGCCATTTGACGATTTGTAAATAAAACCATTACCTTTAGCTAGCCACAATAAACCGACGCCTATCGAGCTATCGTGAGATGTATTGGGTAGGTTTGTAGTCCGCATGAGCTAGTTAGGAGAAATTTAAAAATTGAATTATGATACGTCGTTTAAAATTAACATACTTGATTTATAACATGCTCAATATGAAGAGACTTACTCATAATGTGTCGTTATATAGAAAATTGAAATTAAATAAATTTTACTTTTCATCTATTTCAAGTAAGGACTTTGATAAAATTGACCCATTAGTTCTATCTAAGAGTAAAGTGTCTAAGAAGCTCACAGATACAGAGTTGTTTCAGAAGTTGTCAGTTGAAGATCAGCAAAGTTTATTGAATTTTGATAACAACGGCTATTCAATTCTTAAAGGATATGTAAAAAAAGAAAATATCGAAAAAATAAATAAAGAAGTAGACCAGTTAATTGGTGAGAAAAAATTACAATTTAGATATGAGAATAAAATAATGTTTGCTTTCAAAAGAATTGATTTGCTCAGAAAAATTGCGACTGAAGAGATGTTAACAGAACTACTCTCGTCACTTCTATCTGATAAAGCAATTTTATTTCAGAGTATTAATTTTTTAAGTGGGAGTGAGCAGGAAACACATTCTGACAGTATACATATGACTACTTTTCCTTTAGGGGGCTTGTTAGGAGTTTGGGTTGCGTTAGAAGATATAGAAATCAATAACGGCCCTTTACATTATTACCCCGGTAGCCATAAGCTTCCATACTACCTGAATAAAGATTATGATAATGAAGGTAATTTTCTTCTAATTGGAGACAAAGATTATTCGGAGTATGAAAAAATGATTCAAGATAAGATTAAAGAATTCTCACTTGAAAAAAGAACTTTTCTTGCAAAAGCAGGGGATGTGCTAATCTGGCATGCAAATCTTTTTCATGGTGGCGAAGAACATTTTGATAAAAATAAAACTAGAAAAAGTGTTGTGTTTCATTACTATGCCGAGAACAGAGTATGTTATCATGAAATTACACAAAGACCAGCACTATTTGAATAAAAGTTTTGCTCGCAACCACTTTGCATAAGCTGTGGTTTCGTGTTTCTCTCAGAAGAAGGTGCTAAAATCATACTTTGTGCATTTGATGAAGTGCTGTGCGGAATCCCGATAGCTATCGGGACGCACTTCGCCAAGCTGGAAATCTTTAAAAAAATTTTTTCGAAAACATTCTCACCACATCTGCAATACCAATGTGGTATTTGCCTTCGTTGAGTTCAACTTGTTTTTCTTCAAGAATTTCGAAGTGCATACCGTGAAAATCGCTCATGAGTGTTTCAACGGAATAGAGCATGTTCAGATCTTTTGGTCCGCCAGAAGTGTTGTTCAATTGAAGTGGATTGTAAGCTTCCAAAATCACCACTCCGCCCGGTTTTAACCAGTTTTTAATATTGCCGTGAAGGGTAATGCGAAGCGATTCAGGTAGGTGTGAATAGATGAGTACCACTGCATCGAAGGAATTGTCTTCGAAGTTTGTATCTGCCACATTGCAAATCTCGTAATTGATTTTCGCATTGAAGGAAGCGGCTAAATCAATGGCCTTTTGCTTCCCAACTTCACTCAAGTCGAAAGCCTCAACGTCCCATCCCAATGACGCGGCATATGCGGCATTCCGACCTTCCCCTTCACACGGAAAAAGAATTTTTCCTGCCGGAAGTTTATCGATTTGTTCTTTGAAAAATTCGTTGGGTGTTTTGCCATAGGCGAATCCATCTTCACTGTATCTGTCGTTCCAAAATTCTGCGTTCATTTCGAATTGTTTTTGCGAAGGTGGTGAATCTGTTTTTGTGGTTTGGTGTCTAAAGTCACTTTTAAGAGAGGTTAAGAGAAGGGAAGTATGTCTTTCAGACGAATGCCCTTCGGGCGAATGTTCTTTGAACGAATGTCTTCGACTTCTCTTTCTTTTTCTATTATCGTCCATGACATTCGCGAAGCATTCCTCGAAGAGATTCGCCCAACAGGCATTTAGGACCTATTTCCGGCTATACGTTCCAAGCTTTTCGCTTCGCTCAAAGGCTTTGCACTGCTATCCGGGGTATGGAAGGATTGTTTTGAATGATTGATTTCTCAGCTTTACTTGTAACACTTTTAAATGATGGTGATTACTTCTTCACCGCCTCCAACCCAAACACCAACGGGACTTTGTTTTCGAAGTGCTGCACTCTGAATTTTCTAGGTTCGAATTCTACGGAATGCTTGAAGCAGTTGTAGGGAGAATAATTGAACTCTTGAAACTGCGTGAGCTGAAGGTCCTGTGCAAGAAGCGAGGTAAGCACTTCGCTGGTGGAATGATTCCAGTATGCGCAAGTGATTTCAATGTCGGAAGTGGGGTCGGCGTAAGTGCCGGTGCTGGTTTCGATGTCTGGACCAGCGTTGAAGTAATTGTACCCCACCGTTTGAAATTCATTGTCGAACATCCACATGACCGGATGAAATTCAACGAAAATAAATTTGCCTGAAGGCTTCAAGAAATGAGAAACAACTTCCGCCCAACGATTTAAATCGGGCAGCCATCCAATGGTTCCGTAACTGGTGAACACGATGTCGAATTTTTTGTCGAGGTGTTCCTTCAAATCATACACATTGCAACAAACGAACTCGGCGTTCAAATTCATTTGTGTGTTCAGCTCTCTCGCTTTTTCAATGGCCGTGTCTGAAAGATCTACTCCCGTTACTTCAGCACCCATACGCGCTAACGAGAGCGAGTCTTGTCCGAAGTGACATTGCAAATGCAAAATAGATTTGCCGCGAATGTCGCCGAGCAAATTCAATTCAATTTCATTCAACGATGATTTTCCATTCAGGAATTCTTCCAAAAAATAAAAATCAGATTTCATGTGAACAGCAACACGCTTGTTCCATGAGGTTCTATTCATTTCAAAGAGTTCTTGCTGTTCCATTATCCAATGCGTTTAACAACACTCGCACTTATTTTTTCATAGAACTGATGCGGATGTTGCGTACGCCAATTCACTTCGTTCAAATTTCCACCCGAAACAAAATACTGATCAATGTACGCCTTTGAAAAATCTTCCAACACATGATCTCGGAAATTCACCAAGGCAATCCATCCATCGTCATCGTTCACATCTTCAAACCACTCTTCGTAATAACAGTCGTCACTCGTGTGGAAGTTCAACACATTTTCACCAATGAAAATAAATTTCGTTATTCCTGAATGAATCAAATGATCGGCGAATTCGCGTTTCAAAAACATGATGTCGTTGTACAACAAATCGTTCCATTCGCCTATCAATTCAACAATAGCATAACCCTCGCCGTAGTGAGCGAAGAGGAGTTTCACGAACAACGTCTGACTGCCAATGTTGTCCCACTGCGGATGAATATAAAAATCGTAAATCTTGTTGCTGAATTCGAATTCAGAATACTCCTGATTGTAAAACGGAGAAAGTTCATCTTCCTCAGCACAATACAATCCTCTCCAATTATAATAAGGCTCTAACGTGTGCATGTTATTTTTTCAACGAATCAACGGCTAATCTAACGCTTCCTTCTTTCAACAAAAGTGCTTTCGCTTCTTCGGAATTCAACCCTGTTTCTTCCATCACCATGCGTGTGCCGCGATCGACCAATTTGTAGTTTGAAAGCTGCATGTCTACCATCTTGTTTCCTTTCACATGTCCGAGCTGAATGAACGTACAGGTGGTAAGCATGTTCAACACTAATTTCTGCGCGGTTCCACTTTTCAAGCGTGTACTTCCTGTTACAAACTCAGGTCCTACAACCACTTCAACTGGGAATTTCGAAACTGCGGCAACAGCAGATCCTGCGTTGCAAACCACACATCCGGTGGAAATGCCTTCTTCGTTGCATTTCTTCAAAGCTCCAATGACATAGGGTGTTCTTCCCGACGCAGCAATTCCAACCACCACATCATTTTTATTTATGTTGAAAGTCTGAAGGTCTTTCCAGCCTTGTTCTTCATCGTCTTCTGCAAATTCAACCGCTTTGCGAATGGCACCGTCGCCACCTGCAATTATTCCGATCACTCGTCCGAAGTCTACGCCGAAAGTGGGCGGACATTCAGAAGCGTCAACAACTCCAAGTCTTCCGCTTGTGCCGGCACCCATGTAAAAAAGTCTTCCGCCGAGTTTCATTTTCGAAACAATTTCAGCAATCAAATTTTCAATTTGTGGAAGCGCAAGGGCCACTGAATTAGGGACCGAGCGGTCTTCTTCATTCATACCGAACAATAATTCGGAAATGCTTTTGTTTTCTAGGTTATTGTGTTTGCTCGCAGATTCAGTGGTTGACATGGTAAATGTTTTTCACAACGAAGGTAAGAAAGGTGTTCACAACCCGTTTCATTTAGATGAAATCTTAAGAGTTGATTGTCTATTTTCGAAAGTGTAAAATGCAAATGATATGAAGAAAATTCTTGGTTTAATGTTGGTGCTTTTCACTTCAGTGACGGCCTTCACGCAAACAGATTCGACTATAATTGGCGATGTAGATGTGGCAGCAAATGCCGCGAAAATGTTAAATGCAGAGCACGAATACATCAAGGGCAATATGCGCGGAGCTCTTACGACTTATCGTGAAGTGTTGGCGAACGACCCCGCGAACTATAAGGCCCAGTTGGGCGAAGCGGAATGTTACTACAACTTGAAAAAATATCCAGATGCCTTCAAGTCCTTGGATAAAGCCTCTAAAATTAAGAAGGGTGTACCTACCAAAGAACTCACTTTGTTTTACGCGAAGTGTTACCATCGCACGGGCGATTTAGATCGAGCAATAACCGAGTACAAAGCCTATTTGAAATTGGAAAAACCGAAGACCTACGAGGCAGATGAAGCGAACAAATTCATTCGTGAATGCGAATTTGCGAAGCGAAAAATAGAGAAGCCTGTCGATGTTACCATTACGAATTTAGGCGGTGCTGTTAATACGCGCTTGGAAGAATACGCGCCGAGCATTACTGCAGATGGAAAAACGTTGGTGTTCACTTCGCGTCGCGATAACACCACTTCTCCGCCAGAGCGTATGGGAAAGAATATTGATGAAAAAGGAGATTTTAAATTTTACGAGGATATTTATTATACAGAGAAAGACTCTGTAACGGGCGAGTGGGGTGACTGCGAGAAGCTTCCGGGTGCAGTGAATACTTTCTATCACGATGCCGTGTTGAGTATTGTTCCCGATGGATCTATGATATACGTTTACAAAAACGATGGTGATAATGCGGGTGATATTTTCTTTTCGAAGAAGGGTGAAACGAAATGGCGCGAGGCAGAGCGTTTGCCGAAGAGCATTAACTCGACGTATTTTGAAGGCAGTGTCTCCCAGACTGCCGATGGAAAGAAATTGTATTTTATTAGTGAGCGCATGGACGGTATGGGACGCGGAGATATTTATGTTTCAGAAAAGAATGGCTCTGCTTGGGGTAAACCGAAAAACATGGGCGCGTTAATCAACACATCTTATGACGAGAAGTTCGTATTCATTCATCCAAATGGAAAAACATTGTTCTTTGCTTCTGCCGGACATTTGGGAATGGGTAGCTACGATATTTTTAAAACGGAATTGGTAAACGGTGTCTGGTCGAAGCCAATCAATTTAGGATTCCCAATTAACACCGTAAATGAAGAGTCTACCTTCTCATTAACTTCCGACAACAAGACTATGTTCATTGCTGCGGAATACGGTGACTCATATGGAGATCGTGATATTTATAAGGTTGACATTTCGCGATATTCTTTAATGAGTGAAGGTTACGAAAAGAGTGCGTATGCGCAACTGATTGCTATCGTTCTTGACGCAAACGGTAAGGCCTTTAAGGGGGTAAGTATTCAAGTGGAGGATTTAGATACAGGTGAGAGAATGGACGGTGAAACCGACAAGGCGGGTTATTGCCGTGTAAATGTTCAAGGTGGAAAAACCTTTAAAGTAACTGCTGAAAAAGATGGGAAGAAATTCTCTGAAGAAGTAACGATTGAAATGAAGAGCAGCGGCGAGACTATTCGTAAATGGGAAATCAGACTTTAATTTCCGATCTGCTTGAATTGTGAAGTGAAGGATTTTAAATCCTTCCACCAAGAATAATCTTTTGCGTAGATGGCGTTCATTTGTTGGACGCCATCTTCGTTCAGAACCATTGCGTTTTTATTCGGAGTCAAAATCCCTGATTTTATTTTTGGAAGTTGACTAGCGAAATCAGCACTGACTTTCCCGTAACCCACCCACGATTTTTTTCCAACAAAAACCTTTAGTCCATTTGTGAATGCAGATAACGGTTTTGAAGTGAATAGAATAGATGGAAAAAGAACGAGTGTGAAGAAAGAGCTAATTAAATCGAAGGCGCGCTTTTGGCGTTTGTTCAGCGTGTTGGAAATGGAGTTTACGGTTACAAAGAAACCTTCTGTAGCGCTTTGTATATGCTGACTTCCAATAATGAATAAACTTTCGGGCGGTGCAATTTTAAATTCAAGTTGAAGGGAAGAAAGCGTGCCCATTTCCGAAATAATTTCACTGCTGCTTAAGTCTTTCGCACAGAAAATAACTTCTTGAATTTTGTGAATGCGAACATATTCGAACAGCGAAAAGCTTCTCGATTTTTCTGAATTCATTTGCTCGAAAGATGCAATGGGATAATCGATCTGATGCAAAAAAGTTTGAACGCGAGTGCCTTCTTCTTCCGAACCGATAAGCAAAATTCTCTTTTTCGGATTGCCTTGCCAATTCCATTTTCCTGAAATGATTTTGCTGAACACCGCGTGTATAAGGGGAAGCGAAACAATAGCAAACAATGCGCTCAATAGAATAACGATTCGTGAAAAGCGAATGGTTTCGGGAAGAAGCGAGTATATAAGCAAGGTTATTATTGAAACCAAAAGAACGGGCTTAAGTGTGCGCTGCGGGAATACGGGTCTATCGTAGGCGCCGTTCAGCCAATTTCCAATTAAGGTAAATGCTGTTATAACACTTGCCGTGATGAGCATGAGTGAGCCATCGAAATTTTTTGATTGCCATTGCGAATAGTGATCGGCGAAAGTGTAAATGCCTAAACTGAGCACTGCTGCATCTGCCAATGGTAAAAGGCTTGCAGTAACAACACGAGATACGATGGAAACCGAAGCGCGCATCCACACGGCTACTTGAATGAAGAACGAAAACCATTTTGCATGAGACACCGAAAAATGTTTGCGTGCAAAAATGATCATGGCATTGTAGAAAACATAGACGTAGTTCAAACTGCCTTTCTTCGTGCTTTCTCCTTTATAATGAATAATGCTGGTTTCAGGAAAATAGTAATTCTTCCATCCGCCTTGAATAATCCGCCAACTCAAGTCAATGTCTTCTCCGTACATGAAGAACGCTTCATCTAACAAACCCACTTGATCAAGTGCTTTTTTTCGCATGAACATGAACGCTCCTGCTAGAATTTCAATTTCACACGTTTCCTCGTAGCTGAGATGTCCTAAATAATACCGGTTGAATTTTTTACTCTTTGGGAATAATTTCGAGATTCCAAAAATCTTATAAAAACTTGTTTCAGGAGTAGGAAGTCCGCGTTTAGATTCCGGAAGTAAAATTCCTTTTCCATCGACCATGGGAACGCCCAGTCCGCCTGCTTCCGGATGCTCATCCATGAAGTGAAGCACTTTTGAAAACGTATCTTCTTTTACAACGGTATCTGGATTCAGCAACAAGATGTATTCGCCTTTTGCAATGCGCATACCTTGGTTGTTGGCTTTGGAAAAACCCGTGTTGTCTTTGTTTGCAATGAGATTCACCCAAGGGAATTTCTCTTCCACCATTTCATTCGAACCGTCAACACTGTTGTTGTCAACTACAATCACTTCAACTTCAATTCCACGCATAGCAGCGTGAACAGAAGCGAGGCATTGTTCAAGGAAATACTTGACGTTGTAGTTGACAATGATGACGGTTAAACGCATTTGGCTAAGATACAATATCAAGAGTTTGCTTTTCCGTAGGGTACGCGTTGCTGTAAACTGCGCCCGAGCGTAATCTCATCGGTGTATTCCAACTCTGCGCCAACGGCAATGCCGCGCGCAATAGAAGTAATTTCAATTGGAAGAGCTTGTAATTTTTTCGAAATATAAAACGCCGTTGTTTCTCCTTCCATGGTTGCATTGAACGCGAAGATGATTTCAGACACTTGATCTCGCTCGCAGCGTTCCACTAGGCTTTGAACCGTCAAGTCGGAAGGCCCAATGCCGTCCATGGGGGAGATTAATCCGCCAAGCACGTGATACAAGCCGTGAAACTGCGAAGTGCCTTCAACGGCCATCACATCGCGAATGTCGGCAACCACACAAACCGTTTGCTTGTCTCTTCTCTCGTTGGCGCATATTCCGCAAAGGGTATCGTCTGAAAGGTTGTGGCAATTGGAGCAGAATTGAACATGCTGTTTCATGAGTTGAAACGCAGAAGAGAATCGTTCCACTTCGTCGTTCGATCTGCGAAGAACATCTAGGACTAGACGAAGCGCAGTCTTGCGCCCAATACCAGGCAATGAAGACATTTGATCCACTGCAGCTTCTATCCATTTCGAACTTGAACTCATAGCAGCGAAATTACATGCAGTTGTTCGAAACCTTTTCAATAAACAAAAAGACTTTTCAAAAAAATCGATTAATTGCAAAGAAAAACGCGCATGTCTCCTTTTGTAATTGCTTGTGTTCTTATTGTGTATTTCATTGCTCTTTTTGCAGTGGCAGTTGTCACTTCAAAAAAGGCAGATAATGCATCGTTCTTCAAAGCGAATAAAAGCGCTTCGTGGGTTCTTGTTGCTTTCGGAATGATAGGCACTTCGCTTTCGGGAGTCACTTTTGTTTCTGTGCCAGGAACGGTGAGTATTGTGGGTATGCAGTACTTCATGATGGCACTTGGATTTTTCGCTGGATATTTTGTCGTGGCTTTTGTGCTGTTGCCGCTCTATTATAAATTGAATTTAACTTCCATCTACTCGTATTTAGAACAACGCTTTGGTTCTCCTTCCTATGAATTAGGAGCGTTGTTTTTTATTCTTTCGCGAACAGTAGGAGCCTCGCTGCGCCTGTTCTTAGTGGTAAACGTCATTCAATTTTTAATCATGGATGCGTTGGGAATTCCGTTCGCGGTGACTGCCGGAATTACACTGCTCATGATTTTGGCCTACACCTACAACGGCGGTGTGAAGACGATTGTCTGGACAGACACCCTTCAAACATTTTTTATGTTGTCGGCCTTGGTGGGTTGTGTGATTTATATTTTGAATCAGCTCGGCGGATGGGATGCCGCGTGGCAAGTCATATCTAGCACGAAGGCCACAAGCGGATTGGATTTGGCCTATGTGTTTAACGGCGATGTTCTGCACAAGAAGTATTTCTTGAAACAGTTTTTGGGCGGGGCATTCATTACGATTGCCATGACTGGATTGGATCAGGAAATGATGCAGAAGAACATCAGTGTTTCGAATTTGAAAGACTCTCAGCGCAACATGATCTCGTTCAGTGCGGTTATGGTAATTGTGGTTGGAATGTTCTTGTTTTTAGGTGCGTTGCTCTTCGTTTACATGCAGCAGTTTCAGTTGGAAAAAGCATACGTGGGCGATGCTATTTTCCCGAACATGGTTATGCAGCATATGCCTCCGATTATGGGATTGTTGTTCATTGTGGGGTTGGTGAGTGCGCTGTTTCCATCGGCCGACGGGGCTATTACGGCGTTAACTGCATCTTTTTGCATTGACTTGCTTCGCTTTTCGAAGATGGAAAAGACGGAAGAGGAGAAGGCGAAAATTCGCAAGCGCGTGCATTTGGCGTTTACGGTTTTGTTCTTTTTCATTGTGTTGTATTTCCGTTGGTTGAATGAAAAGACGATTGTAGATCTGCTCATGGATTTAGCTGGATACACCTACGGACCGTTGCTGGGATTGTTTGCTTTTGGAATACTTACGCAACGCGTATTGATAGGCAGCAAATGGAATGTGGTTGTGATTTGCTTGCTTTCTCCTGTGCTGACTTATTTGCTTGCACTCAACAGTAAGGCGTGGTTCTTCGGTTACGAAATGGGAGCGGAGAATCTAATTGTGAATGGTGCAATAACGTTCGGCTTACTTTACTTGCGAAGCCGATCGCGTCAAAATCTTGCGTAGCATTTTTCGCTAGAATCTTGTGAAACATCTTTCGTCAGAATCTTCGATTAGATACACTTAAAATAATCGAAAGGCTCTTTGCAGTCTTCGCATTTGTAGAGCGATTTGCAAGCGGTGCTACCGAATTGAGAAACCATGGGTGTGTTCGAAGATTTGCAACGCGGGCAGCGCACGTCGCGCAGTTTACCCATGAGAAGATTTTTATCTGCGCTGCCCTTCTGCGGCGGCGCGATGCCATATTCTTCCAACTTTACGCGAGCCTCTTCGGTCATCCAATCTGTGGTCCAGGCCGGAGAAAGAATCGTCTTCACATCGAAATTTTCAATATGCATTTCTACCAACATTTCGCGAACGTCTTGCTCTATGGCATGCATAGCAGGACAACCTGAATAGGTGGGTGTAATGAGCACAACAACTTTGTTGTCTTCAATCCGAACATCGCGTACAATGCCCATTTCAACCACGTTCAAGACGGGTATCTCGGGGTCTTCCACTTCTTTCAGGAATCCCCAAATCTCTTGAATCGTGTAATTCATCTTACCACTTTGAATTCGGATAAGCGCGTTGCACGAATTGCAACTCACTTAACAAGTGTCCCAAATGTTCCGTGTGTTTCCCTTCACGTCCGCCTTTGTGCATCCAACCCGAAACAGGCATTTGCAAAGTCGCTTCGTTCAACGTCGCCTGAACATTTTCCATCCACGTTTGATGAAGGCTTTCCACGTTCGGACAAATGCCCGTTTCAGAAATATCGGTATCGTTTGTATTTGGAATAAACCACTCACCGGTATAATTCCAAATATCGTTAATGGCTTTTTGAATGCGAGCATGACTTTCTTCCGTGCCATCTCCCATGCGCAACACCCAGTCGCGACCGTGCTGCAAATGGTAGCGCACTTCTTTCACAGATTTCAATGCGAATTCTTGAAGGAAGGTGTTGCTCGATTTGGAAAGTTCAATCAGATATAAGTTGTACCATTCCGAATACAAATACTGACGTGCAATGGTAAATGCGTAGTCTCCGTTCGGAAGTTCTAACGCCAAGAAATTTTTGTAATCCCAAGCATCGCGAAGAAATGCCCAATCGTCTTCCGTCTTCGCGTCGCCGCTGGTTTCAGCCACATGCTTGAATAGAAGTGTGGCTTGTCCAATATAGTCTAGCGCCATGTTGCTTAACGCAATGTCTTCTTCCAACACAGGTCCGTGTCCGCACCATTCAGCAAGGCGTTGTCCGAGTATAAGATTGTTGTCTGCTAAGTGCAGAGCGAGTGCTTCTTCTTTCTTCATGATTACATGTGTCCGATTTCGTCAGGAATGTCGTAGAATGTTGGATGACGATAAACCTTGTCGTTTGCCGGATCGAATAGTGCGTCCTTGTCTGCCGGAGCAGAGGCAGTGATTGCAGTGCTTGGAACCACCCAGATGCTCACGCCTTCCATGCGACGCGTATATACATCGCGTGCGTTTTCAATAGCCATTTTAGCATCGGTAGCATGCAAACTTCCAACGTGTTTATGCGACAATCCGCTTTTGCTGCGGATGAATATTTCCCATAGGGGCCAGTTCGACGTACTCATAAGTTCTAATTCTAGTCACGAATTTAATCCGATTCGTGTGTACAAAAATCAGTTTCCACAATAATTCTATATTTGTGAGTAAAATCATTACGCAAATCCTATGTCGAATCTATCTGCAGCCGAGTTCCAACAAGTGTTTCCCGATATCTATGAACGTGAAACTGTTGAAGCAATTTTGGAAATTGGAAAACTTAAAAAGTTACGAGCAGACGATTGGATGGTCGACATTGGAGACCCGATTGTGTACATGCCATTATTGTTGAAAGGACAATTACGCATTCTTCGTGAAGATGAAGACGGGCATGAATTGTTACTCTATTACATTCGTCCTGGAGAAACTTGCGCTATGTCGCTTACGTGCTGCAGTGGGAATGCAGTGAGTAATGTTCGGGCAGTAGCGGAAGAGGATACAGAACTGCTGCTTTTGCCCATACAGATTATAGACGAATGGACCACGAAGTATCCTTCCTTCAAATCATTTATTCTGAAAACCTATCAGCATAGATTCGAAGAATTATTGAATACCATTGATAGCATTGCCTTTCACAATTTAGACGACCGCCTGTCGCAATTGCTAAAGCAGAAATCAGAGAAGGAGGGAAGTGAATTGAAAACCACTCACCAAGAATTAGCAAATCAATTGAATTCTTCCAGAGAAGTTATTTCTCGTTTGCTAAAGCAAATGGAGCGAAAAGGAAGAATTCAAATGGGAAGAAACAAGATTACTCTTTTATAATTCGCTGTGTTATGTTTCCGTCTTTGCTTGTTATTTTAACCAAGTAAATTCCAGCTGGAAGGTTTGATAAATCAATCGTTTTCTTCTTTGCGAAGAAGGAATCTTTCATTGCAATTTGACCGGAAATATTCAACACTTGCAATTCTTTCCTTCCGTCTAAATCTACATTTATGTTTATGAATGAAGCAGTAGGATTAGGGAAGATTTCAATTTGCTTCATTAATTCATTCACGCCAACTTCGCATTCACCCGCGGTGAAATTGACTACGCCGTGGTAATAGATTGCTTCGCAAGAATTTCCATAAGTGATTCCATCGCAACCACAAACAGGATCATAAATCGCAATGCAATCAACAGCATTATTAATAAGGGTTGAATCAATGCAAGTGTCAACCGAAACGCAGTTGCTCAAACAATCTTCAAGAGTGCTATAAAAGGAAGAGGAGTAGTCAATATTTTCAATCAAGTAACCGCAACCACTATATCCTGAGCAAGATGCTCCGTTCGATGCGAATCCGAGAAACATATCGCAATCGCCAAAATTTAATGCGCTAACGTCGCTGCAAAGTGGTGCAGGCTGAATGCAAGATCCTTCTGTGTAAGTCAATACACCGCCGTAAACAACGGCTTCGCATGCATTGGAATATGTTACGTTGTTACAACCGCAAACCGGCAACCAAATCATTGGGCAAAGTGCCGTGGGGTCAATTAGCGTAGAGTCAATGCACTGAATGAAAACCGTTGTGTCCTCAAGGCAAGAAGCATTGCACGCATAAAACGAAGTGAAGAATCCAAGCGAGTAGTCGATTCCATCAGTACCGATATATCCGCATCCACTCAACGAAACGCAACCGCTATCGGTCATTGCAATACCCAGCGCCATATCACATAATCCGAAGTTTACACCCGTTGGAATTGGAAGGCAAGTCAGGCCGGTGCATTCTCCGTCAGTCCATGAGGTAACCCCACCGTAATTCGTTGCTTCGCAATCGTTGCTGTAAGTATTTCCATCACATCCGCATACGGGTGCAAAAACAGCGGGACACATTACATTTAGGTTAATGAGTGTAGCATCAATGCATTGAGCAGAACTTACCAGAGATCCAAGGACAAAGAAGAAGGCGAGAATATGTTTCATATTGTTTAGAGAAGTGTTTGTGCGAAAAGGTTGTTCGGTTGGAAAAATAAAAGCCCTCTCGGGTTTTTAAGTATCAGTCTTCGTCTTCATCAGATTCATTTGAATCTTCGGCATCGTCTGAAGTATCAGTGTCATCCTCTTCTTCGTCATCTTCTGAAGAATTGTCTTCTGATTTGAACCCATCAAGATCGTTTAAATTCAAACCGTCATCGTGCCCGTCCTCTTCTACGACCTTCATGTTCTTGTCAATCTTGAACAAGTAAATAGTGTCTTCGGTCCGAATCTCAAGCGCTTTAATAAAAGCACCTTTTGGTGTAGTGAAAGATACCAGATGTTCATTTTCAAAACCATTCGGATAAGCAGCTTGAATTAAAGCTGCATGTTCATCTGTGATGTTGTTGTAATCTTTAATAACGCGTTTCATAATTCAAAAAAAAACTCTTAGTGATTTAATAGCCATGCAAAAATAAGAGGAGCAACAATAGTTGCGTCACTTTCAATAATAAATTTAGGAGTGTGAATATCTAGTTTACCCCAAGTAATTTTTTCATTTGGAACAGCACCGCTGTATGAACCGTAGCTCGTTGTACTGTCTGAAATCTGACAGAAGTAACCCCAGAATGGAATGTCGTGCATTTCCATATCCTGATAAAGCATAGGCACCACACAAATTGGGAAGTCACCTGCGATACCTCCACCAATTTGGAAGAACCCAACACCTTTTCCTCCTGAATTTTTTGTGTACCAATCTGCTAACCACATCATGTATTCAATTCCGCTTTTCATAGTGGTCGGTTGAATTTCGCCTTTGATGCAATAGCTCGCGAAAATATTTCCCATGGTGCTATCTTCCCATCCTGGACAAATGATCGGAAGGTTGGCCTCTGCAGCAGCAATCATCCAAGAGTTCTTCGGATCAATTTGATAGTACTGCTCCAACACACCGCTCAATATCATTTTGTACATAAACTCATGCGGAAAGTAACGCTCTCCTTTTGCTTGAGCATCTGCCCAAAGTGCATGAATATGTTTTTGCAATCTTCTGAATGCTTCTTCTTCCGGAATACAGGTGTCAGTCACACGATTCAATCCGCGCTCTAACAAACCCCATTCTTCTTGAGGAGTTAAATCGCGGTAGTTCGGAACACGCTCGTAATGATCGTGAGCAACCAGGTTCATTAGGTCTTCTTCCAAGTTCGCACCTGTACAGGAAATGATATCCACTTTTCCCGCGCGAATCATTTCTGCTAAAGAAATGCCTAGCTCCGCAGTTGACATAGCTCCGGCAAGCGTGATCATCATTTTGCCACCTTCTGTTAAGTGTGCTTCGTAACCTTTGGCTGCGTCAACCAAAGCCGCAGAGTTGAAGTGCAAATAATTGCTCTCCATGAACTCACGCATTGTAGAATATTTTCCCATAGTGTTTGCGAAATTCGAACATCAAACCGAATTTTCAATAAAAAAGTTTATGATTTTTTTTTAGGCCTAAAATGTTGAAAGAAAATAGACTTTTTATGCGATGGCCTTTTCAGTGCGTTCATTCACCAATTTCACAATGTGACGAATGGTGCGACGCTTAATGATTCGCTCCAAATCCTTGTCGGTTCCTTCATTAACAAGGTATTGAAATTTGAATTTCACGATTTCACTGGTTAGCGCAAAGACTTTTAAGTTGTATGATCCAAGTTGAATATTCGACTGAAATTCTTTCATACCCTCAATAATTTCGCTTTCGAATACAACAACGTCATTAACCGCGAGAATATCAATCTCGAAATCTAGACTGGTTTTCTTGATTTCTCTTCGTGTATAGTTTACAATATCTGAACTGAAAACAACGCTGTTCGGAATGTAAATTAAATCGTCGTCTTCGTTAATGATATGTACGCTAGAAAGGGTAATGTCCTGAATTTTTCCTTTGTGAAGACCAATTGAAACTTCATCGCCAATGTTCACCACACGTGCGAAGGTCATGTACATTCCATTGATGAAATTCGAAATATAATCCTTCGCTATCAAGACAATCGCTGCTGCTAAAAGCGACAAGGTTGTCAAAGCTTTTCCCAATGAAATGTCTAACACTGCAAGAAGCAGAAGACCCGCGTATAGTGCGAAAAGTACTTTCTTAATATGCCCAATTCCGTATAGGAAATTGTCTCGCTTGCCCACCAATTCAGAGCGATAGAAAAGCACTACGATCTGATGAATGATATCTGTGATTAAAACCGTAATAACAATTCGGAAGACAGACTCTGCCATGTAGGATACATAAGAAAATTGTTTCACGAAATTGAGAATGCCATTCTTGTACGAAAACGCAGATATTATTAATATCAGAACAACAACAAGATGAATACTTGAGTTTCTTTTAATCATTGTAGTATCCTAAAATTTCTAAGATGTCTTTTGGTTTTTGTTCAGGGGCAAATTCTTTGTACTTAATCTTGCCCTTTGCGTCTCTATCTATTAAGATATGTCTTGGTTGAGGAACAAGGCAGTGGTGAATTCCTCCAAAGCCACCGAGGGTATCCTGGTAAGCGCCTGTGTTGAAAAATCCAATGTACTGGTCTTGATCTGGATAAAATCTTGGCAAGTATATAGCATTCGTGTGCTGCTCAGAATTGTAATAGTCGTCGGAATCGCACGTTAATCCACCCAAGAACACACGCTCATATACTTCGTCCCAATTGTTAAGCGGAAGCATGATGAATTTTTTGTTAATCGCCCAGGTGTCCGGCAATGTGGTCATGAAAGAAGAATCTATCATGTTCCACTTCTCGCGATCGTTTTGTTCTTTCTGATAAAGAATTTTATAAATCGCTCCGCCACTTTCTCCAACGGTGAATGATCCGAATTCAGTAAAGATATTTGGAACAGGAACTCCAGCATCTTCACAAGCAGCTTTGATCTGTCGTAAGATTTCAGTCACCATATACTGATAATCGAAACTGAAAGCAATGGATGTTTTAATTGGGAATCCACCACCGATATTCAAGCTATCCAGAGTTGGACATATCTCACGTAACTCGCAATACACTTTCAAACACTTCACTAACTCGTTCCAATAATAGGCGGTGTCTTTGATACCGCTATTGATGAAGAAGTGAAGCATCTTCAATTTCAAATTCGGATCATCGTGAATCACTTTCTTGTAGAACTTCGTGATGTTCTTGTAACCAATACCTAAACGCGATGTGTAAAACTCGAACTTCGGTTCTTCCTCACTGGCAATACGAATCCCAATGTTTAAAGGCGATGTAGCTCTTTCTTTAAACACATTCAATTCATAGGCATTGTCTATAACTGGAATAATATTCTCGAATCCGTTTTCCTTCAAATCTAAAATGCGCTGCACGTATTCTTCCTTCTTGAATCCGTTACACACTATTGTTTGATCCTTCGTGATTTTCTTCAACGTATATAAACGTTTAATCAAATCAATGTCATAAGCCGAAGACGTTTCCAAATGAACTTTGTTCTTCAAGACTTCTTCCAACACATATCTGAAATGCGAACTCTTCGTGCAATAGCAATAGTGGTATTCACCTTCGTAACCGACTTCTTGTTTCCCCTTGTCGAACCACTCCTTCGCGCGGTTGATGTTCTCGGTAATTTTCGGGAGGTAAGTGAACTTCAACGGAGAACCGAATTTCTTCACCAACTCCATCATAGGAATTCCGTGAAAAACCAATTCATCATTTTCCATTTGAAACTCTTCCTGAGGCCATTCAAATGTCTGGTCAATTAAATCTTTGTACTTCGTGTTCATTAGTCGATACCGCGCTTAATATTTTTTGCAATTTTAGTGTGTAAATGCTTACGCAAAGCCATTTTACAACCATTTCTTTCGAATAGAGAAAATAAACATTCCAATACCAACAACTGCCATTAGTCCAAGGACGTAAAAATACCCGCTGTGCCATTCCAATTCCGGCATGTTCTTGAAGTTCATTCCATATACTCCGGCTATGAATGTTAACGGAACGAAAATGCTGCTAATAACAGTGAGCGTGCGCATGGTGTCATTGGTTTTCTGTCCCAATTGACTGTGGTAAAGCGAAAGTAGGTTAATGAGCGTTTCACGATACATCGCAATGTTTTCAGACTCGAGCACAATGTGATCATAGAGGTCGCGATAGTATTTTTTATTTTCATCTGAAACATCTTTCTGCATACTATTAATTGCTTCTTTCAGGGGATCAATGCTTCGCTTGAAATTCATAATGCGTTTTTTCATGCGCACGATATGGCTCAATACAACTGGTTTAGGGTTATTCAAGACAGAGAACTCAAGAACTTCTATTTCGTTGGTCAGAAGGTGGCTGTAATGAATGAAGTTGTCTACGATATTGTCTAGAATCAAATAACTCAGATATTCTGGACCTTTCAAACGGATCTTCCCACGACCACTGCGAATACGTTCGCGCAGCTGATCTAGCGTATCGCCTGATTCTTGCTGAAAAAACAACAGTGTATTTCCTGTCACAATCATACTGAATTGCTCAGACTTCACCCCGCGTTTTTCATTCGGTTCCAGCATCTTTCCACAGATAAACGCACAGTTGTTCTCCAACTCGAATTTTGGTCTCCCATTGGTGTTCATTATGTCTTCAAGTACCAGCGCATGAATATTGAATTGAGTACCGATTTCTTGAATAATTTCTGGTTCATGTACGCCAGAAACACAGATCCAATTGACCCCTTCTGGTCGGAGCATTGACGAGATTTCTGATGTTTGAATGGACAGCGATTCTTGAACAAGTTCAGAAGTGTATTGAATAAAATCAATTTGAACCTTCTCTGTTTTTGGATCGCCAACGTACACTAACGATCCTGGATCCATGCCAGCTTTTGAAACGTTCATGTTTTTCTTGTGAAGATACACTCAACATTTCAATCTGAATAAAATTTGAATTCGGATAATTCTCATAGCTAGAATCAAGTCATCTTCGTATCAATGGAAAATTCGAAACACGTTCATCTCATTGCTATCGGCGGAAGCGCCATGCACAATATGGCCATTGCGCTTCATAGAAAAGGATATCTAGTTACCGGAAGCGACGATGAGATTTTTGAACCAAGTAAAACACGATTGAATAACTTAGGATTGCTGCCTGAAGAGATGGGGTGGAAGGCAGATCGCATTCATGAAGGAATTGAAGCGGTGATCGTTGGAATGCATGCCCGCATCGACAATCCAGAACTTATTCGTGCGCAAGAATTGGGATTGAAAATTTATTCATATCCAGAATATATCTACGAACAGTCCAAAGAAAAAATTCGTGTCGTTATAGGTGGAAGTCACGGGAAGACCAGCATCACGAGCATGATACTTCACGTCTTGAATGCCTTGGGAAAAAACGTCGACTACATGGTTGGCGCGCAGCTCGCAGGTTTCGATTGTATGGTGAAATTTACCGAAGAGGCTGAGATTGCGATTATTGAAGGAGACGAGTACCTGTCTTCACCAACCGATTTACGTCCGAAGTTTCACTTGTATCACCCAACCATTGCGGTCATGAGCGGCATTGCATGGGATCACATCAACGTGTTTCCAACGTTCGAAAACTACGTGAAGCAGTTTGAAATTTTTGCTGAAAAAATTGTTCCGAACGGAACGCTCATCTACTGCGAGTTAGACGAAGAGGTGAGAAAGGTTTGCGAAAACGCAAGGAAAGATATTACACTAAAACCATACGGCACCTTCGAGCACGAAGTGCGCAATGGAGTAACATTTATTCGTCACAATGGAACCGAAACGGCCATAGAAATTTTCGGAAATCACAACCTTCAAAATTTGAACGCGGCGTTTTTGGTTTGCGAAAGTTTAGGCGTGAACGCTGGTGAGTTTCTTCGCGCTATTTCGTCATTCACAGGCGCAGCAAAACGGTTGGAGTTGGTTGGAAGAAATACGCATTCCGCGTGCTACAAAGACTTCGCACATTCTCCTTCAAAATTGAAAGCAACAACCAACGCATTGAAAGAACAATTTCCAAATCGGAAATTAATTGCGTGCATGGAATTGCATACGTTTTCTAGCTTGAATAAAAATTTCTTGAGTCAGTACGAAGGTGCCATGGTCGCAGCAGATGAAGCGTTTGTTTACTTCAACACACATACACTCGAGCACAAGAAACTTCCGCCTATTTCAACCGAAGAAGTAGAAAAAGCCTTCGCATCTAAGAACGTAAAAGTCATTAACGACTCGAATGAATTGCTGAATATTTTGTTGGAAATGAATTGGGAAAACGCAAATTTATTGCTGATGTCTTCCGGGAATTTCGACGGCTTAGATTACCAAGATATTTGGAATCGAATGCACGCGTAATGCTAGGTTAACCCTACATCCAAAAGCATCATGACAATGAATCCGCCAATGAGCCCGAGCGTGGCCACATCGGTGTATTTGTCTTGTTGCGTTTCCGGAATTACTTCTTCCACCACCACATAAATCATGGCACCTGCCGCGAACGCCAATGCATAAGGGAGCACAGCGTGCATTTGAATCACAGCGAGTGCACCAATGACCCCGGCGATGGGTTCTACAATGGCAGAAAGTTGTCCGTACCAAAAACTCTTTCTTCTTGTAAGACCCATTCTTCTGAGCGGAAAAGAAACCGCAATTCCTTCTGGGAAATTTTGCAATCCAATTCCAATAGCGAGTGCAACTGCCCCGCCAATGCTCGCCTCTGGAAGTCCCGCTGCAACACCGCCGAACAACACACCCACAGCCAATCCTTCTGGAATGTTGTGAAGGGTAATGGCCAAAACCAAAAGCATGGTTTTATTCAATTTGGTTTGAACACCTTCTTTCTTTTCTTGCGGAAAATTCAAGTGAAGGTGTGGAAGGAATTTATCTAAGCCGAATAAAAAAAGCGCTCCCATAGCAAATCCAATGGCTGCAGGAAAAGCTTTGGTGAATCCTTCACCCGGACTCATTT
Source organism: Flavobacteriales bacterium (assembly GCA_044371675.1). GTDB lineage: Bacteria > Bacteroidota > Bacteroidia > Flavobacteriales_D > Sanyastnellaceae > CAIZGX01. The sequence continues at coordinate 4,004 of JBILTF010000003.1, read as the reverse complement.
CAATGGCAGGAGCAAGCAGTGACCAGAAGCTGGCTGCAATCATAACACCGCCCGTAAATCCAAGCATTCCGTCGAGAGCGCGACGATTTAAATCCTTCACTACAAATACAAGCGATGCCCCTAATGCCGTTACAAACCAAGTAAAGGTTGTTGCAATAAGAGCTGCATAAACGTATCCGTACGGACCTCCTGTTTCAATGAGGTTCTGAAAGAAATTCGTTATGCTATTCATGTGTACAAAGGTAGCGTTATTTTATTCGAACACAACAGAGGCGAAGCTCGTTTTACTTGCACGTGCTTTCGCCCATTTGTGAAAGTCGAAGTACGTGAAGAACAATGGATCAGTCTTCTTTATGGCTAACAATTCATTTTCCAACCAGCTCCAAAGCTCTTTGTCTTGAATGCTCTTGCGCTTCTTGAGTGTTTCATTAATGAACTGAAATATTTTCTTCTCCCCTTCGAACGCTTTGTTGCGCGTTATTAAAAAGCGCTGAACATTTCGAAGAGCGTATGGAATATAGCGTTCGTTATTCAATTCAATTTGAATAATTAAATTGAAGACTTGCGCAATGCATTGCAAGTGCAGCAATTCGTTAGCGGGTGAGCTTTGTAGGAAGCGTTGAATGAATCGCTCAGACTCTTTGAATTCTTGTTGAATGAAACACACCACAGCGCATTGGAACCAGACATGCGCTGAACGAATATCGAATTCTATAGCAGGTGAAGAAATATTTTCTTTGTGTTGAAGAACATAGGCGTAGGCGCCTTCCTTGTTTTTCTCGAGCAAGAAAATGGTAAGCGCAGTGCTATGAACCAAAGAATTGTTTTCGTTTTCTTCGAAGCACGATTCAAGTTGCGAAAGAAAATTCGCTGCCTCTTTCACGTTCTTAAGTTGAGCGGAAATAACCGCAGCATTGGCTAAGGCATTGCGATGAATGCTCTTGTTCTCGTTACCGTTTAACTCGCAGTTTTTCAACAAAAGAAGAAGCTCGTTGATGCAGTTCAGACTCTCGGTAGGTTTTCCCAAACTCAAGAGAATGGCTCCTTTAAGTTGAAGCGATTTTATCTGAGCTTCCAATGAAATAGGAGCTAGGGATTCAATATCGGAAAGAAGTTGTTCGTTGTTCGCATGTTCTTCGTTTTGTCTGGGCTGACCATTGGTGTAGTAACCCGCGAACCACGACCATTTCATAAAGGCAATTTCTTTTTCATTTTGAATGGAAAAAAGAACCGCTTTCATTTCTGAATAGTTAGCGTTCAGCAATTCGTAACGCTCTGCTGCCGGGTTGTTCAAAGATTCAAGGATGCGCTCTTTCCATTCGTTCAATTCCAATTGAAGAGCAGAGAGTTCGTTTTTCCGAGCAATTTTCAGTGCAGAATTCACAAGCTTATCTGCTTGTTCGAAAAGTTCACGCATGTAAAGGACTTCGATACTTTGAAGCAGACGCATCACTTCAGCGCGGGCTGTAGCCTTGTGATGAAAACTGGCCAATGCTTTTAATACGGCGTGATAGAGTCTATTCTTTGCGATTGAAATAGCATCGGTAATTGGAGATCCCTTCAAAAGCTTGAATAATTTGTCTTCGTCGTAAGTGGAAAGTTTTTCCATGGCATCGAAAAGAACACGGTGTTGACCGTCTTCTGCCATGGGCTGTAGACGGAAATAGCGTTTCTCTGATTTGCTCAAACTCTTGATCAATACGAAGAGTGCGTCTGATGCTACATTGGCCATGGCGTTTCGTTTTAAGGTTGACTACAAGTTCTAATTCTTTTTTGAATAAAAGAGGCAGTCTTATTTTTCGGTATTCATTTCAAGAGTTTCGGTCATTCTCTGCGTATTTTTGGCAAGCACGCTCTTTTATAGAAATAGGGCAATACAACAACCAGAAATTCGTTCGAGCATTCGTGAAAAAATATAGAGTCGTTCAATTCTTTTTAATCCTTGCTCTTTCCGTTGCACACAATGCAATGGCTCAGTTCAGCACGGGCACGTGGAGAGATCACCTTCCGTATGGAAATGTGATTGATGTATGTTACGATGAGATTAACATGGTCTATGCTGCAACGCCTTATGCCATCGTGAGCTACAATCCCGCTACGTTTGAAGTAGAACGTTGGTCGAAAGTGAATCGCCTCAGCGATGTTGGAATTTCAGCGGTGGAATACGATGCCCATTCAGACGCTGTTATTGTGGGTTATTCAAATGGAAATTTAGACGTCTTGTTGGAAGATTCACAATTCAACATGCCCGACATTAAGTTGAGCAATATTGTTGGTGATAAACAGATTTATGATATTCTTTCCTACAACGGATTACTTTATTTAAGCACTGGTTTCGGTGTAGTGGTCATAGATTTAACCTCTCGAGAAGTTCGCTCAACCTATTTCTTAGGCCCGAATGGGGAACAGCAAAAGGTGAATGATGTTTTGGTGTTGAATAACGAGATCTATGCGATTTCGGAAAGTAGAGTTCTCAAAGCCAGCGTGACGAATCCATTCCTTGCGAATTTTCAAAACTGGACTGTGGTAACCGATTGGCCAGCTGCAGGGGCCTATGCAGATGCGACAGAATTCGCAGGTAATTTGTTTGTGCATACCGTTGATGCCACCAACGATAAAATTCACAAGAAAGATTTAACCACGGGCACTTGGAGTGTCTTTTCAGAATTCGGCACCATGCGTTTTGGACGAATTTGGAACTCGGAAGATTACTTGTGTTTGGCGGGAGAGTGGGCGGCAATTTGCTACGACGAACTTCTTTATTTAGCCTATAATATTTCAGACTTAGACGGCGGGACCATTGCACCGAATTTTGTTATTCGCGATATGCAAAACACGTTGTGGGTGGCTGATAAAGGAAGAGGACTTGTAGGAAGGAAGGGCAACGGTCAGGATTTAACAGTGCGTCCAGATGGACCAGCCTCTGCCGAAGTTAGAAAACTCAACGCTTACAACAATAACCTTTGGGTGGCACATGGAGCAATTTATCCGTATGGTGGAAATTTATGGAGACCCGGAAATTTCTCAGGAAGAGTAGGCGATACATGGACAACTTATCTGCCTGGCGCAGGAGCGAATTCAACGCCGGGTGTTTCAGACATGGCCGATGTTGCTATTGACCCCTACAACAACAATCGTGTTTTTTATGGTTCTTGGGAAGAAGGACTTATTCAGCGTGCAACCGACGGGACGCTGACTTACTACAATGTTGAAACGGGTAACAATCCATTGCAAGGTTCTGGATTTTCTTGGGCTCCCGGATGGACAGGTGTTGGCGGTGTTGCTTTTGATCCGAATGGGGTTCTCTGGCTAACCAACAGCTATTCATCTAAACCCGTTCAAGCGGTTGACCGTGAAGGAAATTTCATTGCGTTCTCATGCGCTCCTTACGTAACGAATGACGATTGGTTGAAAGACATTATGCCAACGCGCGAAGGATACATTTGGGCCATAGTTGCGGGAAAGGGAATTGTGGTGCGTGATCCGAACGGAACGGTTTCCAATGCCTCGGACGACGATATTACTTTGCTATCGGAAGCCGAAGGCGCAGGCGGATTGGCCAATAAAGATGTCTTCTGTATGATTGAAGATTTGGATGGTGAAATATGGGTGGGAACGCTTCAAGGTCTCTCTGTATTTTATTCTCAGTCTTCGTTGTTCTCGGAAGACCCGCTGGATGGAGAACCAATCTCAATTACACAAGACGGAAACGTTCAAAGATTACTCGATACAGAAACCATAACATGTATTGAAATTGATGGAGGAAATAGAAAGTGGGTAGGAACAAGAAATAGCGGAGTGTATTTGTTCAGTGACGATGGACTTCAAGCGATAGAGCATTTCACGCAAGAGAACAGTCCGCTTCCAACCAATTCAATTTCAGATATTGCAATCAACCAAGACAACGGAGAAGTATTTATAGCAACAGAAGAAGGAATGGTTTCTTATTTCTCTACTGCAACGAATTTCGATCAAGAAATGAAAAACGTTCGCGTATTTCCAAA
>JBILTF010000036.1:0-21417 GCA_044371675.1 Flavobacteriales bacterium | reverse complement strand
CGAAGAGGCGTTCTTTATAGATCTTATTGCTGATGCCATTGAAGATAAAATCCTCGATGAAAGTGAAAAGGCTTTTGGCCTAACTGTTTGTTACGGAAAAGATTCAAACTTAGAGTCCATTGTTTCCATGGCGAAGAGTTTCCCTATGATGGGGAATAAGCAAGTGATTATCGTGCGCGAGGCTCAAGATCTAAAATGTTGGAAGAAAGAAGAGTTGTACAAATGCTTGCTTAATTATCTTGAAAATCCAACGCAAAGTACTGTTCTCGCATTTTGTCATAAAAACGGAAAAGTCGATGGCCGTTCTTCTATTTTCAAAACGTTAAAGACCAAAGCGAAAACCTTTGAATCGCTTGCCATTAAAGAAAATCAGCTGCCCACTTGGGTTCAAAATATTGTTAAAGACCAAGGCCTTGTTATCCGCGGAACTGCAACACAATTACTCGCCGATTACTTAGGTTCAGACCTTCACAAACTCACCAATGAAATTTCGAAGCTGAGTATCGTTTTGAATCCAGGGGAGGAAATCACCACTCAAATTATTCAAGATCACATTGGGATTTCCAAAGACTTCAACGTTTGGGAATTGCAAACGGCACTCATTCGCAAAGATGTTATGAAAGCGAATCAGATTATTAACTTCTTCGAGAAAAACCCGAAAGATCATCCGCTGTTTCAAATCATTCCCGCTTTGTATAGCTTTTTCGCAAAGCTTTGTGTCATTCAAAATAGCACCAACAAAGACGCGGCATACAAAGAATTAGGCGTAAATTATTATGCCGCTCAAAATTTCAAAGAAGGCGAAAAGAATTATTCGCCAGGGAAATCTGAACGCATAATCAAATACTTTAGAGATGCAGATGAGCAGCTCAAAGGATTAAAGGGAAACAGCATGTCGCACGGCGACATTATGCGTGAGCTAGTTTTTAAAATAATGCACTAGCGAATAAGCGATCCCGCGGTGAACATTTCATTCTTACCGTCTTTACACAACGCATAAGTAAATCCACTTCGTAATCCGAAGCCTCCGATATCACCGGCCTTGTCAACTGCCAAGACACCAACTTGATATTCGTCGACCATAAACGCATTATTCGATTTCAATCGTGCTATTGCTTCCTCACACGCTTCTTGCGCACTTGCGCCTTGACGCATGAGTTCAACAACCAAGAAAGAAGTACATGACCGAATAACGGTTTCACCAAGACCCGTGCAGGTTGCTCCGCCTACTTCATTATCTATGTAAAGACCTGCTCCAATAATTGGACTGTCTCCAACTCTTCCATGCAGTTTGTATGATAATCCGCTTGTGGTGCAAGATCCTGAAATTCGACCTTCATAATCCATAGCCAATAGACCAATGGTATCGTGATTTTCAATATTAATAATTGGTTTGTACTGCGAAGTCTTCAACCATTCTTTCCAGGCCTTGTGTGCCTCGGGATTCACGTAATCGTTGTATTTGAACCCTTGTTCCAATGCGAATTGCTCGGCACCCTTACCTACTATCATGGCGTGTGGTGTTTTTTCCAAAACCGCACGCGCTATTGAAATCGGATGCTCGAAACCTTGCACGAACGCCACTGAACCCACCTTGTGCTGCCAGTCCATGATACATGCATCTAATGTTGTTCTTCCTTCTCTATCGGGCAATCCGCCGAGTCCTACGCTCAGTCCGGTTAGATCAGACTCAATCTTCCATACTCCCATTTCTGCCATGTCAAGCGCGTTGCCTCCTTTCTTCAAAGTATCCATAGCCGCGTCGTTTGCAAGAATGCCGTGATCCCAAGTTGAAAGGACAAGTCCTTTGGTGTAACGTACCTTTTCTGTTGGCTTTTTCTTTTTTTCGCTGAATGAAAAAAGAGCGGGAGACATTCCTAATAGAGCTCCTGTCGCAACTAACTGACCTAAAAATTTCCTTCTGTTATTCGACATTTATTTTACTACAAATGGGGTTCTATATACTCCTCTTTCACCAATCACCTGAACGAAATATACACCTTGCGGGAAAGCCGATGCATTGAAAAATAATTTAGATTGCTCTGGCGATAAAACACCTGAATAAACTTCTTCCACTCTTCTTCCTTGAGCATCTAGAATGTATGCCTTCACTCTTTGCGAAGCACGAACACTGAATTCAACGCAAGTCATTTCACTTGCCGGGTTCGGATAAAGACGTGAAAATTGGAAAGCTTCTTCGTTCACAACATTTCCAGCAAATACATCGAAACTCCAATAACCTTCAGGCGCAGCAATAGGGCGTTGAAGAACTTTTCCAGTCGCAGCTTCTCCTTCAACATAATAATACACACGCGTTCCAGCAGGCTGCGCTGGAATGAATCCTTCCCAGTTGTTGCTTCCAATATTTACCATGTTCACTTGCGTATATGCCCCTGTTAGTAAAGTCTTCCAATACATTCTTCCCGCAGCAACACCATCGCGGTGATTCATGTATGCCACAACACTGTAATCGGTTGTTGTGTTGTCTGTATCTTGAAGGGGATTGTGACTAATTAAAAGCGGGTTGGCAACACCTACGCTATGAGTGATGCAATGAATCGCGCCACTCGCAGAAATGATGTTTTCGGGTTGATTATCGCAATCTATTCCAACAATTTGATATCCTGGCAACATCTCTTGCCAAATGCGTAACGCTGTGGTGTCGTATTGCTCGCGGTAAATAGGAAGAATTACCATCTTGTTTACGAAAACAGCATTGGTGTATGTTCGGTATGACGCTGGAGGATTCGAACTTGGCCAATTTCCCGCTACGCTAGGAGGCATAGGAATGCGAACGGTCTTGTATGGCTCTCCCCATTTATTCATGAAGTTAGAAACCACATAGTCCATGTTTGCATTGATCTGCGGACCGTCTGAAATGTTAGCAGGATATTCACCCACAAGCAAGGTCTGCTCGTCAATTAATTTCATGTGCATGTCAACGTGATGAATACCATCGAAGGGAAGCGTAGGCATTTTAATGTATCTGTCTACACCAAGATAGGTTTCTGTAATTGCATCTATTTCAGCTTCGCTTTTTGCTGTAACTCCGTATGGATTTCCTGCAGCATTTTCTTCCAAAACAAGTTCTGATATGATTGCTGTTCCGAAACCATCACTCATCCAATTACCGCCTGTGTTCACAAGATCATCGGGTGCTGCCGTTGTTGTGTACATATCAAGTCCCAAATAATCCGCTACGTATTGTGGAGAAGAATTATCGTTCGGTCTTGTTGGGCGATTGTAAATCCAGTCGACCAAAAACAAATCTTCTACCTCATTGGAATAGGCTGGGTTTGCGCCGTAATCGCGCATCCAAACTGAATCATAACTCGCAGGAAGAATAATTACATTGTTCAAATCTGTAAATGCTGGTCCGCCTGCTGTTCCGTATAAGTAAGCCTCTGTGGCTGCAACATCTTCCGATAGAATGATCACTAGCGTCTGCGTGCGCGCAGCGGCTACAATTTGTTTTAAAATGGAGGGGTAAGAAATCCATGAAATTGTTAAGCATTGAATCTCTTCCCATTCGGCCATGGCGCGAATGTTTGTGAAAGGCGGAGGAGATTCAATTCCTCTGTCGCTGTTTAAAATTGAAAAATCACCATGAGCAATTTGCTCAATTTCTTGCGGAGTTAGATTTCTCGGCAAGGTGACTTGGCTTTGCGCAGACCAACCAAATAGAAGAATAAATATAAATACTGAAACTGACTTTCTCATAGCTATAAAATTTCAGATTGAAAATTAGTCATCAATTCATCAACTTCTACAAGTTAATGAATAAATTATTCGACTGAAAAGGCATCGCATACAAACTGTCAAGAAGAAAACTAGACCCTGAACTTCCGTTGGCTACGCAGTTATATTTGATCCACTTCCCGCCATAAACAGCACATTGAAAGGTCGTGTCTGCTAGATTAGTGAAGGTCTTCACCTCGTTAGAACAACAAACGCATTCGAAATTCGCATTGACCCAATTGAATTGAATGACGATTGCACCTGACCCGTTGACTAGCGTCACATTCACACTTGATTCTGGCCACAATGCAATGTCTTTTTCCACTTCAACTTCATTTCGAAGCTGATCAGGAGAAACGGTTATTTCTTTTCCGAAATAAAACTCTCTTGACACCACAAGCCTCGCCTCAACAATGTTTTCCTTCTTCCATTCCAACGAATAATTCCCATTGACATCGGATTGTGTTGCGTCTGCTTCAATAAAGTAATTGGTTAGAATACCATTAACCAGGGCCTTCTGCTCAATTGAAACACCGACATATGGAAGTGCTATTCCTGAAGATGCGTCCTTCGTTCGACCGCTGATCTTGAAATTATTCGACTCTTCCTTACAGGAAAACAAAACGGACCAACAGAGAAGTGCTAAGCAAAAGTTCTTCATTTCGCCGACAATTTATAATGCTCAAAAATGGCCAAAATCTTGTTTACAAAATTCACCGGCCCTACTCCGTTTAAATATCCATGCTTCACACACGACATGGCGTAATACTGTCTTTGAGCTTTTAGCATTAATGCGTCTGCAACATGTCCTTCCCATAACGTGTCGTTCCTCCCGATTTGTTTTGCAATGCACATGGCATCTAGGATGTGCCCGGGCCCGCAATTGTAACTGGCCAAGATGAATTTTATTCGCTCTTCAGGGTTGCGCACTCTTTGCGCCCAAAAGTTATCTAAGTTGTGTAAATATTTAGCGCCTGATTGAATATTATTATCTGGCGGACAAAGCGTATCGCCGTCATATTTCATAATAGTCGCAGGCATCAGTTGCATGAGTCCGCGAGCTCCAGCCCAAGATTCTGCATTCGGATTAAATCCAGATTCTACAAAGCTTAGAGCGGTGAGCAATCTCCAATCCCAACCTACAATAGGTGCGTGAGCTTTGTACAATGAATCGAATGGGGAAAGAGCTCCGGCCTGAACAGGAGGCATGGAAAAGAATCGCTGCACACCACCCGACCAATTCTCTTCAGCACGACCAAAATATCTACGGTACAACTTGTTTATAAAACGAATTCCATTTTTTCCCGCTATAAAAGCATTCAAGCGTTCTTGCAACAAGTAAGCATTTGGCCGAACGGCCCAGCCTATGTCTTCGTCTTCGCTCAACTCGATGGACATATCGAGATTCGGATAATCTTCAAAACTTAAAAATGCCAAACTCTTATCTGTAATAGTTGAGGGTACCGCACCGCTCGCCACTTCTTGAAGCAATTCTTCGGTCCCCACCTTTCCGCTTGCTTCAATCACTTGAAGAGTAAGACCTGTATTCTTAGTTATTTCTTCAAGCTTTCGATAAAACGAAGAATACGCATGCACGTGAATAGGCAATCGATCCAATTCATTTATTCCGTGAACAACGATTCCGTTTTCAAGTAATTTATTCGATGTATCTCTCCGCTGAACCAAAACTTGTTTGGTCTGATAAATTGGCGGAGAAAAGGCTAAAAAGCGTTTGCGCTGATCTGTAATCGTGAGGTTCGAAGCGATGATATCTCCTTCACCACGATAAAGCATTGCGAACATACTGTCGAGGTTTTCAATCACACGTACTTCCAACTTAACCTTTAAAAATTTCGCAAACTGTTTGGCCAATTCATAATCGAAACCTTTCGGTTCTTCCTTGTAGAGATAATAGGTTGACGAACTGTTTTCAGTAAGAATAATCAGTTTTCCTCTTGAGCGAATACTGTCTAAATCCAAGTTCACCAATTCGGGTAAATTGGGATCTTGTTCAAACTCCTTCAGCTTTTTCTTCGGTGCAAGAAGAGTAAACATAAAAGCCACGCCACCAAGCAAAGCCAGAGAAACTAGGATAACACGCCAAACAGATTTCTTCAATGATTTCAGGTTTCTTCCACGAGCGAATCGCGAAAGGGTTACTTACAAACTTAATCAATTTTATTTTCATGCAGAAGCGCCAAACGCTTCAACTGAAATTCACGTTTCAACTCTTCGAAGAATGTCGGGAAATATGCTGAAGCCATTTCCACATAATCTTCAAAAAAATCTCCCGCTGCTAGCAACGATTCACCGCGAGGAATGCGATTTCCCATTTGACGAACGATGACCGCCATTCCAACCGGATGAGCGTATTTCATCATGAATTCTTTGTCTTTCATGTGGAAGAAATAATTCTTCATTTTATCTGGAAAAGATTCTTCGTGCTTATTCAAAACACCAAAAGTGAATTGCTGAAATTCTTCCAACTTTCTTCCTGAATGACTGTGAAAATCTTTCGCCAAGAAATGATCAAAAACCAAATCAATGAGCACACCGCTATACAAACCCAAATTCGGACGGTATGCAGCGCGCAGTTCCTTCACCAAATCGTGTGTGTCTGTGAATGAATCGACCCATCGATGAAGCAGAATTCCTTTGCGTATATCCGGAATGTACAAATTGAAATCATTGCCCTTCACCGCGTCTGCAATGAACTGTCCAACCATTTCCTCTTCATTGTCGGAAGAAAGGTACAAGTGGGCCAAATGATTCATTCAACAAAGAACGAAGTTTAACTCTTTGGGTGAAGTATCTTTGCCTAAGTTATTTTAAATACATGACCTTAATAAAATCTATTTCCGGATTTCGCGGAACCATTGGAGCTGTTCCGGGTGAACACTTAACTCCGCTCGACACCGTGAAATTCACGGCGGCTTTCGCTGCATTTCTTCAACATAGAAACAACAAACAACATATTTCAATTGTAGTTGGAAGAGATGCGCGCATTAGCGGAGAGATGCTTCAAAACCTTGTAATGAATACCTTGGTTGGAATGGGAATTCACGTCTTAGACGCGGGGCTTTCAACCACTCCAACCGTGGAATGGGCAGTAACGGAAAGCAAAGCGAACGGAGGAATTATTCTTACCGCTAGTCACAATCCAAAAGAATGGAACGCATTGAAATTGCTCAACGAAAAAGGAGAGTTCATTTCTGGCGATGAAGGAAAAGAAGTACTGCGCAGAGCAGATGCCGATGACTACGCTTTTTGTACCGTCGATGAATTGGGCAGCATTGAAGAACGCAATTTCATGAAAGCGCACATTAAACATATTTTGGAAATTAACACCATAGATGTTGAAGCCATTGCAAATAAAAAATTCAAGATAGCGGTAGACGGAATTAATTCTTCTGGAGGAATTTATGTCCCTGCATTATTAGATGCCTTGGGCATTGAAAACATTGTGCCGATTCACTGCAAAGCAGACGGACAATTCGCGCACAATCCAGAACCGTTGGCAGAGCATCTTACAGACATCGTTGCCATTGTAAAAAAAGAGAAGTGTGATTTAGGAATTGTCGTTGACCCAGACGTAGATCGTCTCGCATTCGTGTGTGAAGACGGAAGTTTGTTTGGTGAAGAATATACTCTTGTTGCCATTGCAGATTACCTGCTTGGAATTACTCCGGGACCAACTGTGAGCAATCTTTCTAGCAGTCGCGCATTGGCAGACGTTACCCACAAGCACGGACAACGCTACGAAGCTTCTGCCGTAGGCGAAGTGAACGTGGTAGCGAAGATGAAAGAAATCGGAGCCGTTATAGGCGGTGAAGGAAACGGTGGTATTATTTATCCGGAAACACATTATGGAAGAGATGCCCTCGTTGGGATCGCCTTGTTCTTGACTCACCTTGCAAAGAACTTCAGTTCTGTTTCTGAAATGCGCGCGACCTATCCGACGTATCAAATGATTAAGGATAAAGTGGTGTTAAGTCCGAGTCTAGATGTAGATGGAATATTGGCTACTGTCGCGAAAGAATTTCAACATGAAAAAGTAAATACGATCGACGGTGTGAAGGTTGACTTCTCGAACGGATGGGTGCATTTGCGCAAGAGCAACACAGAGCCTATTGTTCGCATTTATGCGGAAGCACCCACACTCGAGGAAGCACTGGTATTGATTCAACAAATAAAACAACACATTCCTTCTGCTGAATGAAAGCTTATTTAGATAACGCTGCAACCACTCCGGTTGCTCCTGAAGTGGTCGATGTTATTTCGAATTTCTTGCGAACAGAATTCGGCAATCCTTCTTCCACCCATTCATTCGGAAGAAAAGTAAAGACGCAAATTGAAACCGCTCGTCGCTCCATTGCGAAGCATTTGAACTGCGAACCCGGCGAAATTTATTTCACCAGCGGAGGAACAGAAGCTGACAATCTTGCGATGAACATCGCCGTTCGTGACTTGGGATGCAAGCGAATTATCACTTCGAAAATTGAACACAGTGCTATTGTAAAAACAGCTGAAAAACTTCAAGAAGAAGGAAAAGTTTCTGTGCATTGGGTAGCCTTGACGGCAGATGGAAGCATTGATCTAAACGACATTAAAAACACATTAAGCGACGGCGTGAAAACGTATGTTACGCTTATGCATGGCAACAATGAAATTGCGAATCTCTTACCGCTTCAAGAAGTGGCTGAAATTTGTATTGAGAACAACGCTGTATTTCACAGCGACACGGTTCAAACGATGGGACATTACCGTTTCAACTTAAAAGAAACACCCATTCATTTCCTTAACGCCGCTGCACACAAATACCACGGCCCGAAAGGAGTTGGATTTATTTTTATTCGGAAGAACATTCCTGGATTCGCAGATATTACTGGTGGTGGACAAGAACGCGGCATGCGCGGCGGAACGGAGAACACCGCAAGCATAATGGGTATGGCGAAAGCTATGGATATTGCCTACGCAGATGTGGAAGAGCATCGCTCGCATGTGAGCGATTTGAAGCAGTATATGATTGCTGAATTGAAAAAACGCATTCCAGGAATTGTGTTTAATGGTCTGTCAGAAAGTGCGGATAGTTTATACACCGTGCTTAGCACAACTTTTCCTCCAACAAAAAACAAAGACATGTTTTTGTTCTTGTTAGATCTTGAAGGAATAGCCGCCTCGGGCGGAAGCGCATGTAGCAGCGGCGCAACAAAAGGGAGCCACGTATTAGACGGCATTAACGCGTTGCGCGAAGGACAGCCCGCTGTCCGTTTCTCTTTTTCTCGCTACACGACAAAAGAAGAAATAGATTACGCCGTAGAAAAAGCTACTGAAATTTTCGAAGCCGGACAGATCTAATTATAGCTTAGTGGAATCGCGCAACAGGAAAAACAAATTGAAAGAACTACTAGCGTTCTTCCGCCTATAGACTGACCGCAAGTGAGTGTCGCTGCATTTGTGCAACAACATACTTTTTCATACTATTCTTACAAGTGAATCACCTCACCGTAAGCAGCAGCAGCAGCCTCCATAATGGCTTCGCTCATAGTCGGATGCGGATGTATGGTTTTCACCAATTCCATTCCTGTTGTTTCCAACTTGCGCAAGGCAACACACTCAGCAATCATTTCAGTAACGTTCGCACCAATTAAATGTGCTCCCAACAACTCGCCGTATTTCGCATCGAAAATCAATTTCACGAAACCGTCTTTATGTCCAGCTGCACTAGCCTTACCAGAAGCACTGAATGGGAACTTACCAATCTTCAATTCATATCCAGCTTCTTTCGCCGCCTTCTCGGTGTATCCAACACTCGCAATCTCTGGCGAGCAGTACGTACAACCTGGGATGTTGTTGTAATCGATGGCTTGTGGGTGGTGACCTGCAATTTTTTCAACGCACGTAATTCCTTCCGCACTGGCTACGTGTGCCAAGGATTGACCTGGAACGCAGTCTCCGATTGCATAGTAACCGGGGATGTTCGTTTGATAGAATTTATCTACCATAATCTTTCCTTTGTCGGTTGCAATACCCACATCTTCCAATCCAATATTTTCAATGTTTGCAACCACTCCTGCAGCCGACAATACAACGTCGCATTCGATAACCAGCTCACCGCTTGCTGTTTTCACATTCACCTTACATCCTTTTCCTGAAGTGTCTACTGAAGTCACTTCTGATGAAGTGTGAATTTCAATTCCTGCAGACTTGAACGACTTCGCCAATGCTTTTGAGATATCTTCGTCTTCCACTGGAACAACATTCGCAGCATATTCAACGATAGTCACTTTCGTTCCCATTGCGTTGTAGAAATACGCGAACTCCACTCCGATAGCACCCGACCCAACAACAACCATAGATTTTGGTTGCTCTGCTAAAGTCATCGCTTCACGGTATCCAATAATTTTGGTTCCATCTTGAGGCATGTTCGGCAAGCTCCGTGAACGTCCGCCTGTAGCGATAATGATATTCTTTCCACTTACTTCTGAAACAGTTCCGTCGGCAGCCGTTACCTGGATTTTCTTTCCGGCTAAAACTTTTCCGCTACCCATGATAACATCGATCTTGTTCTTCTTCATTAAGAACTGAACACCTTTGCTCATGCCGTCGGCGACACCGCGACTTCTTTTCACCACGCCAGCAAAATCTGCCTTGGCACCGGTAACTTCAATTCCGTATTCTTTCGCGTGATTAATATATTCAAAAACCGATGCGCTCTTCAACAGAGCTTTAGTTGGAATACAGCCCCAATTCAAACAAATTCCGCCTAAGGCTTCACGTTCGATTACCGCCGTTTTCAATCCCAATTGGCTAGCGCGAATTGCAGTTACATATCCGCCTGGTCCGGTTCCTAAAACAATAACATCGTAATTCATAATTTCAGTATTTCTGCGAAGATAATTCAGATGGCCGAAAAGACCACGAAAACCATGCGTGTGTTGTACATTTGCAGCTCAACTCAACCTAAAGACATGATTAACATTGTACTCTTCGGCCCTCCGGGTGCTGGAAAAGGAACCCAAAGCGAACGTTTGGTAAATAGATACAATCTTGTGCATTTGAGCACAGGAGATATTTTCCGCAAAAACATTAAAGAAGCTACAGCCCTAGGTACGCTGGCTAAAAGCTTCATGGACGCTGGGAATTTGGTTCCCGATGAAGTGACTATTAACATGTTGAAGAGCGAGTTGGAAGCTTTTCCTGAAGCAAAAGGATTCATTTTCGACGGCTTTCCACGAACTTCTCCGCAAGCTTTGGCTCTTGACGAAATGTTAAGTGAAAAAGAACAAAGTATTTCATGCATGTTGGCTTTAGAGGTTGAAGAAATTGAATTGGAGAAGCGTTTGTTAGGGCGCGCTGCAACATCTGGACGCGCAGACGACGGCGATATTTCAATCGTTCGCAATCGTATTGAAGTATATAAGAGAGAGACTGCTCCAGTAGCAGAGTATTATAAAGGACAAAATAAATTTTTTTCAATAGACGGAATTGGTGAGTTGGATGAAATCTCTAATCGCTTGTTCACTGCAATAGACACATTAGCATGAGCAATTCAAACTTCGTTGATTACGTAAAAATCTGTTGTCGTTCTGGCGACGGCGGTGCTGGGTCTAGACACATGCACAGAGAGAAATTCGTTCCGCGTGGAGGTCCTGATGGAGGAAACGGCGGGAGAGGTGGACACATTATTCTTCGTGGAAACCAAAACATTTGGACACTGCTTCACTTGAAGTTCCGCAAGCACGTTATTGCTGAGCCTGGAGAAGGTGGAAGCAGTTCGCACAAATCGGGCAAGCAAGGAGGCGACGAGTATTTGGAAGTTCCCATCGGTACTATAGCACGAGACGTTGAAACGGGCGAAGTGCTCTGCGAAATAAATGAAGTAGGACAAGAATTCATTATTGCCAAAGGTGGACGCGGTGGTTTAGGGAATCACAATTTCAAGACGGCTGTGAATCAAGCTCCCGACTACGCGCAACCTGGCGAAGAGGGCGTGGAAGAATGGAAAATTCTTGAATTGAAAGTTCTTGCAGACGTTGGACTTGTTGGTTTCCCGAATGCTGGAAAATCTACCTTGCTTTCTGTTGTATCTGCTGCTAAGCCAGAGATTGCCGATTATCCGTTTACAACGCTAGTTCCGAATTTAGGAATGGTGCGTTACCGCAACGACCGCAGTTTTGTTATGGCCGATATTCCTGGAATCATTGAAGGAGCATCTGAAGGAAAAGGTCTTGGACACCGCTTCCTGCGTCACATTGAGCGCAACGCTACTTTGTTGTTCATGGTTCCATGCGATTCCAATGACATTAAAGCAGAGTACAAGATTCTGTTGAATGAATTGAAGAAATTCAATGCGGAATTGCTCGACAAACCGCGCATTTTGGCTATCACGAAATGTGATATGATAGACGAGGTTATGGAGAAGCAAATGAAAAAGCTTTTGCCTCGCGGTATTAAGCATGTATTCATTTCGGCTGTAGGTCAAAAGAACATAGATGAATTGAAAGACGTTATTTGGGACAGTATTAATTCCAAAAACGATTAATTAACTGTTTTCAATTAATTCGAATCGTTTCTTCAAAACTCTGAATTCTACTCTTCTATTTTTAGCTCTGCCCTCATCTGATTCGTTGGTTGTAACAGGCTTTGCTGCACCGAAGTATTTTATTTCTAATCGAGATTGGTCTATGCCTTTCTTCATTAAATAACTCACAACAGCTTCTGCCCTATTCTTCGAAAGATTCACGTTATAATCGTCTTCGCCTCTGCTGTCTGTATGCCCTTGCACTTCCAAGTACATGGCCTTATTCTTCTTCAACAAGAAATAAACTTCATCGAGCTCTTTCTTCGCACTGTCGGTTAAATCGAATTTGTCGAAATCGAAAAGTACATCGTCCAATCGAATTTCATCGTACTGACTCAATTGAAGCGGCGGATCGAATACCAGTGATCGCAGGACTTCATTCTCACAGGAGCACTCTTCTTTTGTTTTAATAGGCTTCACCACGACATCATCTACGTACAAGTAGCTATAGTCACCCATTCCTTTGTCGTTTCCTGTACTGTGAAGAATCATCGTAGCCTTATCGCTTTTGAAATTTCCAATGGTAATAAAACGCTCTCCGCCTGAGGCGCGATAAACATCGCCCATCTTCACCCATCCGTCTTTTTGATCGAGGATGTACAAGTGCGGATTCTCAATGGTGGCTTTCATTTCTATGCAAGCCATCCCCTTCTGACGAAGCTCGTTGGAACTTAAAACTATTCCGCAACCATCGGTCACGAAGTTGCACAAATCGGCAGATGAAATGCTAATTTCAATACAAACCAATTCGCCTGGATTTAGAGGTCTGCTCAATTCGGAGCTTAGATATTCTCGGTAATTTTTTTTGTTGAAGGTGTAATTCACAAAGCCCGCATAGGCTTGTCCCGTTGCTGCGGGTTCACTTCCAAATACATTTTTCGGAACGCCAACGGCCTTGCTGCAACTGTTGAAATAGTCTGGAGTTCCTTGCCCAGGTTGTTTCCAAGAAACAATGTGTGTAAGCTGACTTTGATTAAAATCGACAGGACAGCCTTGGTGTTCTTCGAAACTTGAATTCAACACCAAGTTCTGAGCGAAGGAAACACCTTGCAAATTGCAAAGCGCCAGAAGTAATAAAGTATATCGTATCAATTTCTTCAACACACCGAATTTAGCTACAAAACAAAAGGGGAGCGCAAATTATTGCAACTCCCCTTTAAAAAAGATTATCGTTTCTTATTTCACTTTGAAAACAACACGTCTGTTTTGTGCGTGTCCAGATGGTGAATTGAACGTACTTGCTGGCTGAGTATCCTCGGCTGAAGTCGCAGAGATTCTTGTTGCGCTAATTCCAAACCCTACTAAAGCTTCTTTAACAGAATTCGCGCGGTTTTCAGCAACATTCGCAACTTCCACGTCTATTTTGGCTTCAGCTGTTTCATCGGCATCTGAATGACCAATCAACTCAATGTTCATTGTTGGATTCGCCTTCATTAAAGCCGCAACTTCTTCGATGTTCGAATCGAATTGTCCTGGGATCATATCGGTTAATCCAGCGAAGTACACCACTGTTGAATTCACAATATCCGCAGGCTTAGCGCCTGTCTCACGAGCAACAGAGCTGCTGTAGATAAACTGCGCTTGCGGCTTGCTTTTCTTTGAACAGTTACATTGACTCTTTGCATCAATCAAAACAATTTCCACATTGTCTAAAAAGTAGTAAGCCTCATTCGCAACGGTTCCAGAAACACCGGCTGGCTTCTTCATTTTTTCAACTTTCATTTTATCTTCTGCACCGAATCCCCCGATTACGATGTACTCTTCACCACCAGCAGCGGTAAAGGTTCCGCAAATGTGCTCCCATGAATCCATAATGTTTATAGCAACATTGTCTGTTATGGTTACTTGTGGCTCAACCATAATGGCGTTGTCTTTTGAATACTGTAATTTCTTTTCAGTCACATAAACACCCACATTGTTTACAGCAAACTTAGAAAGCTCAGCCAAACTTAAGCTGTAACGAATGCAGTACTGCTGTCCTTTTACAAGCTTTTGATTCAACTTTACCTCAAGATAGGTTCTTGTTTTCTTCGGATCTTTTGAATACGCTCTGAATCCTGCATAGCTCGAACCAGAAGCTGGCTCTTGAATGCCGTGCTCGTTGGTTGGCACTTGAATCTTTGGACTCTTCACACCTTTTGAAAACAGATCAGCCAGTGTAACGTTGGGTGTAATCCATGGCGTTGCTAAATCAACTTGGTTTGCTGTTTTCAACGACTTGAATTCAAAGTCGTCGAAGTTACCATTCGGAACAATTCCTTTTGGCTCTGCTGCAGCCTTGTCAGTTTTCTTTTGAGCCGTTGCTCCAACAACTGCAAGTGTTAATACAGCTAATAATAAACGTTTCATAATCATTTTACTTTTCGTTAGGGTATTCTTTTATGGTATCAATAAAGCATTTTAGGTTATCTGGAGAAATATCGGGATAAACTCCGTGGCCTAAGTTAGCAATATGTTTTTGAGTTCCAAACTTTTGAAGCATTTCTCTTGTGGCTTTTTTAATGCTAGCGAAGTCTCCATAGAGCACCGAAGGGTCTAAGTTTCCTTGCACTGTTTTCGCTCCTGCCCATTTCCGTGCCAATTCCGGTTGAACGGTCCAATCGAGTCCTATGGTCTCACACGGAGAGTTAGCGAAATCCTCTATGGCGTACCAAGCTCCCTTTGCGAAAACCGTGCGCGGAACGTCAGGTATAGCCGCTAAAATTCTATTGATATATGGAAGTGAAAACTCGCGATAGGAGTCGGGTCCCAAAACACCTGCCCAAGAATCGAAGAGTTGAATCAAATCAGCTCCCGATGCTATTTGCATTTTCAAATATGAAATAGTCGCGTCTGAAATGGCTGAAAGCAACGCATGGGCCAATTCCGGATTTTCACGCATCATTCTCCTTGCCTTCGCGAACTCCTTGCTCCCCTGCCCTTCAATCATATAACAAAACAGCGTGAAGGGCGCTCCGGCAAATCCGATCAACGGCACTCTCCCATTCAATTCTTTCTTGGTTAGCTTCAATGCTTCAGCAACATAATTCAATTTACCTTCAATCTCTGTAGTTGAAAGCTTCGCTAAATCTTCTTTCGTCTTTATGGTATTGGGAAAACGCGGTCCTTTCCCTTCATCCATCTCATAAGGCAGCCCCATGGCTTCAGGAATAACCAAGATGTCTGAGAATATAATGGCCGCGTCTACGCCCAAAATATCTACCGGCTGAAGTGTCACTTCACACGCCAATTCAGGCGTACGAACCAACGTAATGAACGAGCCCGCTCTTGCGCGTGTGGCTCTGTACTCGGGTAATACTCTTCCTGCTTGACGCATGACCCATACGGGGGTGCGTTCCACTTGTTCGCCCTTCGCGGCACGAAGCAATAAATTGTTCTGCAAATTCATGTGTTGCAAAAATACATCAGACTAGTGCTACCTTCGTTTTTATGTTGAAGTCAATTTCAATTTACCCCGTAAAATCATTGAACGGCATTGAGCTTTCCTCTGTTGAAGTCTTTCAACATGGATTGAAATTCGATCGAAATTGGATGTTGGTAGACTCCAACAATCAGTTCATCACACGAAGAGAACGACCCGAGCTTTCGCTCATTGAAACAAGTCTTTACGCAAATGGATTTGCCTTTTCCTTCAACAATCAATCTGAAAGTCTTTCATTTGAAACGAATGATTTCCAACAAGAAAAAATTGAATCGAAGGTTTGGGATTCGATTGTTTTCGGATTTGAAGAAGGTGAAAAATTCAACACTTTCTTTTCTAATTTTTTGAAGGAAGAAGTTCGTCTCATTCGCATGCCACTTCATCCTGAACGAATAGAAACGGCTCCTCTTACCGGTGAGCAAACGGCGAGTTCCTTCGCAGACAGTTTTCCCATTTTAGTCATTGGAACAGCTTCGCTTGATGCGCTGAATGCGCAATTAGAGGAGCCCATAGACGCTAGATATTTTCGGCCGAATTTGCTTTTCCAAACCGAACGTTCATTCGAGGAAGACGACTGGCAGGAAATTTATATTGGGAATGTCCGACTTCGCAAAGCCAAGGCATGCGGCAGATGCCGAATGATTAATGTCAATCCAAATACCGGTATTTATCGCACAGATGTCATGCGTGAACTCACGAAATTGCGAACGGTGAAAAACAAAGTTATCCTCGGCGATTTGTATTATCCCGTTCAAACGGGTGTCGTTGATTTTCATTCCGAAGTGAAAGTTTTCACTAACTTCAACCCATAAAATCATTTTATGACTCAAGCGCTATTTAAAATGTCAAGACCGAACAATCTACTCATGATTGTATTCGCCATGTTTGCGTTTCGTTTTGGATATGCGCATACCATTGCACCGGGCGACTTCACGCAATGGATGCAATTCATTGGAATGATATTTACGGTTGTGCTCTTGACAGCTGGAGGAAATTTTATTAACGATTATTTCGATGTCCGCGTGGATCGCATAAACAAACCCAATGCGGTTTATGTAGAAACTAAGGTGAAACGAAGAGTGGTTATTCTTTCCCACATTGTTGCAACAGCCCTCGGTATTCTTATTTCGATTTTTGTTGGAAAGAGCATGCACTCTTACCTTCCGTTTGTTCTGGCAATAGTTGTTTCTATTGCTCTTGGACTTTATACGCCATTTTTCAAGAAACGGATTTTATGGGGAAATTTATTGGTCTCGTTGTGCATTGGTATTATTCCCATTTGGAGCGTTTGGCCCCAGCTTTCTAATTTGCACATTGCCCTTTGGACAACAGTTTTTGCAGGCTTCGCTTTTACATTAAACTTCTCAAGAGAAATAGTGAAGGACATTGAAGACGTGGACGGTGACGCTGCAGAAAACTACAAAACTTTGCCTGTGGTTATGGGAACGCAAACGGCACGTATTTACGCTCTACTCTTTCTGTTTGCAGCATTAATTATTGGAGGCGTTACACTCTTTATTGCAGCAACACAAAATCATTCTATTGGAACGCTTTATCTCATTGGAATGGGTATGTGCCTTCCACTAACAATTTCACTGTTCGCTGTTTTCATGGCGAATTCAAAGGAAGGTTTTCATAAAGCCAGTCTTATCTTGAAGATTACTATGGCTGTAGGAATTGCTTGCGGATTTGTGTTGAGGTTTGTTTAGGCCTCCTGCTTATTCTTCGGAATGAAGAACATCAAGACAAAACCTATAACGAAAAACACAATCAACGCCAAAATGCTATAACGCATACTGAATTTTCCTTCAATAAATCCGAAGGAAATCAATCCAATGATCAATCCTACTTTTTCAGTTACATCGTAAAAACTAAAGAAGGAGGCAGTGTCCTTTGTTCCAGGAATTAATTTCGAATAGGTGCTACGCGCTATCGATTGCGTGCCTCCCATGATAAAACCAATAAGTCCTGCAACAATATAAAACATCATGACTTGACCTTCTTGAACAAAGAAAAATGCAAAAAAGCAAATGAACATCCACAACGCAAGTGCTATTTTCAACACTGAAAAATTCCCGATTTTATTCGACAACTTCGAGAATAAATACGCACCAGGAATCGCAATTATCTGAACCAAAATAATCGCTACAATTAAGTTGAGTGTTTCCAACTTCACCTCCTTCTTGCCGAAATAGGTGGCCATTTGCATAATGGTTTGAATACCCATGCTGAAAGTGAAGAAGGCCAATAAATAAGCCTTCAACTGAGGTAGATTTTTCAATTGCTTTAAAACACTTCCTAACTCCGAAAACCCTTTGGTAAACACATTTGTCTTCTCTTCATGAGCGCGCTCACTCTCTTTCAAACGGGCGAAGGTGATTTGAGCAAACCCCATCCACCAAATTCCAACAGCAATAAAAGAATAACGCATCATCATCACTTTCTCTGGTCCGCTCTTCGCAATAACCATCACACCTACCAAGGCACAAATAAGTAAAATCATACTTCCCAAGTAACCCAATGAAAATCCTTTTGCGCTAAGTTTATCTTGCTCATCCTCTGTCGCCACAATTGGTAAAAAGCTATTACTAAAGGCATAGCTTCCCCAGAAACCTATACATGCTAGAATTACACTTAGTATGCTCAATTCCATGTTTGAAGGATCGAAAAAATAAAGGCTCATACAGGAGAGAGAACCCAGGTAACAAAAGAACTTCAAAAAGAATTTCTTCTTTCCATAATAATCTGCAAAACCTGAAAGAATGGGCAAAATCAAGCACACAATTGTAAGGCCGAATGCGGTTGCATAACTAATCAACTCTGTATTCTCCAAGGTTGCTCCAAACACCTGCACTTTGGACGAAGTAACCACTCCTGCTTCGTTTTTCACGGAGGTCATCACATCGTAGAAAATAGGGAAAATCGTAGATCCAATAACCAAATTGTAAACCGAATTTGCCCAATCGTACATGGCCCATCCGTTCTGAATCTTTTTGCGGGAGAGTGCAGTTTCTGTCATGTTACTTTTCAATTTTCAACCAAAAAGAACCGCCGTGTTTCTCCACAACATGCGGAATGGCGCTCCAAATCGGCTCTATAATTTGACTCAATTGTTTGTTTTCTGAAAGATAATAATTTGGAATCATGGGCGCATACTTTTCGCTGTTCGACAAAAGAAACGCAGCCAACATGTATTGCTCTGAATAAAAACGATCGCACATAAACTGCGGATAGTCGAAAGGCAAATACACATCGTGTATTTGAACAACCACTCCCTTCTTCAATCTTGGAAGCACTTCCAAGAAAAACACCGTAGCATCGGAATTCGGGAATACACGGTGCGAATTGTCGACGAACAAAATATCGTTCTCTTCCAATTCTTCCAAAAAATCAAAATCGCAATCTTCAAACGGAGAACGAATAATAGTATTCGCCAAGGCATCTATCTCAGCGCGAGGCATCGGGTCAATAGAAATAATTTCAGTCTTTAAACCTTGCTCTGTAATGGCTTTGTGCGCCACCTTGGTTGAATTTCCTGATCCAATTTCAACATACCGCTTCGGCTTTAATTCAGAGATGGCTGTGTACAGCATAACCATGTCTAGACCCGGCAGAAACAAGTTGTTCCAAAACGGCTCTTGAGCCGTCGGCTTCTCAGTATTGTTTTTTATAGCTTGAAAATGTTGGGAGTACTTCAATGTGCTATGCAGCCACTTCTCATATTCGTCTTTTCCATTTTCAATAATGGCAAGCAATTGCGGATGCGCCGGTTGTCCATGCCCATAGCGCGGTTCAAACGAAACAGGGTATTCCAGAATTAATTTCTGAAACTTCGGATGTGCTAATTTGAAAAATCTTTTAATCATGATCTCAGTTCAATCTTCATACTAAAAAAGTCAATAGCGAATGTACTACCTTTGCGTCAAAGACCGAAGAGGATTCATCGCTGGTTGCAAAACTAGAGGAAAGTCCGGGCTGCGCAGAGCGCCGCACCCTGTGAAAAGCGGGGGACGTTAAACGCAAGTTTAATGGACAGACAGTGCTGCAGAAATTAAACCGCCACTAGCAATAGTGGTAAGGGTGAAAAGGAGGTGTAAGAGACCACCGTCGTTCTTGGTAACAAGACGAGCTAGGAAAACCTTGCGGGCTGTAAGATCAAATAAACCGGGGCTGTTGGATTCGTTCCAACTGAAGAGTTGCTCGCTCAATCTCGGAGGGTAGATCGCATAGATAAATGATGAAACATGTGGCAACACATGAACAGAACCCGGCTTACGCTCACGGTCTTTTACTTTTTTTCTTGAAGTTGAATGCGCTCTTCTGGCGTATTCGCATTGACTAAAAAATTTGAATCTGTAACAGCTAGAATTTCCACCGTTCGATTGAAAAGCATTTTTCGCGGACAACTCTTTCCGCTTACCCAAACTTTCATTAATGCCGAAAAAGATTTCGGTTCGTAAATGGAACACAACGGCTCTGGACCTCCGTCTAATGGGGATTCATAGCACGTCGCAAAAGCTTTCGTATTTCTATTCTTCAACAAAAACTCAAGTTGTTCTTTTTGCAAATTCGGAAGATCGCACGCCACGACTAAAAATGCAGTTTGTGGAAACGATCGCATGGCTGAAGCGATTCCTCCAAGAGGACCTGCTCCCTGAATTTGATCGGTAACGAATGGCCTATCCAAGAACAAATAATTTTCTTTTTGTTCTTCCCGAACAGAAAGGAAAACTTCCATCCCCAATTCTTCCAACAACACAACCAAATGTTCGACTTGCGTTTTTTCATGGTATTGAATGAGTCCTTTTTCCTCACCCATACGACTACTCTTCCCACCCAACAAAACCAAGGCTTTCAGAGGCGCAACTTCAAAGAAGATTGAAACGAACTCAAGCACTTCTTCCTTCAACATAAAAATTTTTGTTTCGGGTTGAAGGAAGGGTTGAACGTAAGCCGGGACTTTTGTTATTCCATCCGGAAGGACAACGGCCAACACATTCGTCAATTCGGCGCTTCGCTTGATTAAGCTCTTCTCTTTTTCAAGATTCACAAAAATGATTTGGCTGGAAGCCGCATGGTGATTGCCATTCACCAGTGCGCCGTCGAACTCTTGAAGAACGGTTTGATCTAGCCCTGTGTTTTCTTGCAGAACGAAATGACTTTCGTGAGTGGTAATTCCAATCGAAACTTCAGAATTTCCTTCGGCGTGAGAAGCATCTACATAAGCCAAACGCTGATTTATTTCAACATGAAAAAAATTCACCCAGTTTTTAATCTCTTCGCAGGTTGTGCCGTAAAGTGCTAATTCACGCGCATGCCAATTTGCCTTGGATTGAAGGTTCATTTCGCTGCGATGTATGTCGATTTACCTCCAGACTTTTCCAACAACTTCACTCCACAAATTTCCATTTCGAAACTCATGGCCTTGCACATGTCGTATATCGTAAGGGCCGCAATAGACGCTCCGGTTAGCGCTTCCATTTCAACACCTGTTTTCCCGAAGGTTTTCACGGTGCAAAGAACACGTGCACCTCTTTCGGTCTTTTCAATTTGCACATCAATGCCTGTAATGGCAAGCGGATGACACAGTGGAATTAAACTCGACGTCTGCTTCACCCCTTGAATTCCGGCAATGCGGGCGGTTTGAAACACAGGACCTTTAGGCGATTGGTAT
>JBILTF010000035.1:0-21448 GCA_044371675.1 Flavobacteriales bacterium | reverse complement strand
AACTCGGTTTCTATTCGAATGATATACTTCCTCGATTATCGAATGCTTTCAAAGAACAAAGGGGAAGGGGTATACAAGTATCAGTAATTTCTATTAATTTTAGTGGTGCAACCCTTTTTAAGGGGGAGTTGTCTATACTGTAACAATGGAAGAAAAGACTCTCATACAATCCTGTATTCGCAGCGACAAGTCGGCGCAACACTTGTTGTATAAGAAGTATTCTTCGTTGGTGTTTGGAATTTGTCTTCGTTATGCGAAGAATAGAATGGAAGCAGAAGATTCAATGCAAGAAGCTTTTGTTAAAATATACAATCACTTGAAAGACTATCAGTCTGCCGGTAGTTTCGAAGGTTGGGTGCGCAGAATTGCAGTGAACACAGCAATAACAGGATATAGAAAAAACTTGCGCGGAAGGTTGGAAGATGAAATTGATTACCGCTCCGAATACGCAAGCAGTTTGGTAGAGCACCACGAAGTAGACTACACCATGGAAGAGCTAATGATTTGTGTTCAAGCGCTTCCAAGCGGATATCGCACAGTATTCAATTTGTATGCTGTGGAAGGATACAAACACAAAGAAATTGCTGAGATGCTGGAAATAGATGTGAACACATCGAAGTCGCAATTCTCTCGAGCAAAAGGACAATTACAGAAGGCGTTACTCGATTTGAGTGCGCAGAAAATACCAGTAGAATCACAAGTATAAGTATATGGAAAATTTGATGAATAAAGTCACGAGTGACTTGCAGAATTACGCTCCACAGGCACCGGCTGGAATGGAAGATCGTATTCAAAAGGCGCTGAATAAAAAGAAGTCTTTTTGGAGTTTTTCTTGGTACACTATGAATGTCTATTTAGTAGCATTAGTGGGAGCGGGTTTGCTGGCTTTGGTCTTTTCGAAACGTGGCGAGACCATTGCTGTTGCGCAAAATTCAGCCCCTGCGGCAACAGAAGTTAAAGCAATTCCTGCATCTGTTGTCGATTTCAATACCAGCAGCCATGTGATTTTGAATGCAGAGAAGGAATCGAAATCGACTCGAGCAAAAACGATAAGACGATCAAAGATTGTTCAAGGAGAAACTATTGTTTCGGCCGTGGTGGTAGAAAATTGTCAAAGCACTCCTATTGTCGAGCCGGCTATTGTTGAGGTAGCAGAAACTGTTGAAGTTCAGAGAATGCCAGAGGAAATTCAAGTTCCATACCCGAAGAAAGAGGCTATTAAGGTTAAAGGCAGAACGCTGAAATTGACAAGGCTTACCGTGAAGTGAATCCGTACATTCGCGATACCATGCGATATTTTTGCTTAATAAGTTTGTTATTTCTCGTAGCCCAGGATTCATGGGCTTTTGCCGTCTCAGACACGCTTATTATTGATGGCGAAGTGATATACATTGAGGAACGGAATTTGCCATTGACAGATTCGCTCAAGCAAGCAAGAAAGAATGACTTCAAGGAAAAGCGAAAAGCACCAGTTTGGGGATTCGATGGTGGTTATGGAATGCAGATGACTGATTTTTCTATTTTGAATCAAGTTTACCCAGAGCTGATAGGTGTGAATGAGTTTCTTGGAATTTCGAACAAAACAGTTTACCACTCAAATCTCGCGTTAGGAGCATATTTCAGAGTTCAGAAAAATATTGAAATTGGAGTGTCAGTTTTAAGGTCGAAAGGCGCAGTAAAGGAGACGAGTGGTCAGGTAAACAATGCTGACTATACCGTTTCTTTTTTTGCTTCCGAGAATCAGATTCAACAAGTCTTTTTAACCGAAGTGCAACCAAATCTTTTCGAGTTGGACACGCTGAGTATTCCGCGCTTAACGCAAACATTCACGTTTAGTTCGATTCAAGTGCCTTTGAAATTCCGTTTCTACGTGAATGATTTTTCGGTTAAATCGAAGTGGAGAGCATTCGGAGAAATCTCTCCAATTTATAGTTCGTTTAAATTGAAGAATACGCAAGGGAATTCTAATCAAATGTTGTTTTTAAACGCGAGCGGTAATTTTGAATACCTGAATTTAAGCAATCAGAATTGGAATCAATTTGGCGTTTTGGTAGGAGCTGGTTCAGAGTTTCATTTGAAAAAGAGATTAAATGCATTTGTGCAGGCCAATTGGAGTTTCCCTCCGATAAATAAAGCTGATGAATCTGGCTCTAATTACCGAATGCAATACAGCAATGTATTTCTTGGAGTGAGATTTCTCATGAGCGATGGAAAATAAATTCAAGACTTTGACTTATATTCGTGTTATGCGTTGCTCTATCTTTTTAATTCTTATTGTTGTTTCGTTTAATGCGGAAGCGCAATTTCCAAACCCGAGTTTCGAGCAGAGCACTGCTGTGCCTCAGTTATTGGGCGAATGGAATAGAATAGTCGGATGGAACAATGGAGGAAGTGATATTGCAGGACCTGATTATTATAAATTCGGTGCTAGTAGCGCGTGTGATTTGCCAGAAACTCCCTTTGGTTTGTTGAATGCCAACAATGGAAACGCCATGGTTGGAATGACCATGTGTGGCAGAAATTTCACCAACAAGAGAACGTATCTTCAATGCCAGCTTCAGGCACCACTTATTAGGGGAAAGAAGTATAAAATTTCTTTTTATATGGCGAATGGAAAATATACTTCATCCAGTAATGCAGGTTTAGCTGTAGACCATATTGGTGCCTACTTATCTTCTTTTGCGCCCGTTCAAACTGGTTTCGACCCGCTTTATTTTTCTCCTCAGTTTGCAATTGATAGCGTCTTTTATTCTGAAACATGGAAAAAAGTTAGTTTCGAATACGTGCCTTTAATTGATGATGAAAAATTTTTTACGCTTGGAGTTTTTGGTTCTGATTCAGAACGTGAGATTGTAATAGAAGGTTCTGGAAACCCGGAAGTGGGGTATTATTTCGTAGATAATTTCTCGTGTATAGAAATTGACGGTGACAATGTTCCCGATGAGAATGACACAGACAAAGGGCCTGCTCCTACGAAAGTAAACTATGTATTTGTTCCGAATTCGTTTACCCCGAATGGCGATGGTCAGAACGATGTGTTCATGCCTGTTGGTGAAAGTGGAAACATTGTAAGTGTTGAAGTCTTTTCGCGCTGGGGCGAGGTGCTCTTCCAATCGAAAAATGTTTCCAATCCAATGTGGGACGGAACGAACGGTAAAAATGTTTGTCCAGATGGAACGTATTACTACGTGGTTAAATACCGAATTGCTAAAACAGGTGAGGATGGAACTCAATCTGGATATGTTACACTTCTGCGCTAGTAGCAGTACCTTCGCGTCATGAAGGTTATTCAAGAAATCCCGCTTAAAGTCTCACCATTGGTTCATGATTTATTGAATCAAGATGAAAATGTGCGACCGTTCATTTCGGATTTTTTCACTAAAGAAAATTGTATTACAGCAGCGCGAAATAAATCATTTTCAAAGGAGAATAGGAGTGTTTTGTCTACCCAATTAATTCAGCAATATCAGCAGCTCGTTTTAGCTGATAAGTTGGAGAAGAATATTCAGTCGCTTCGTTCAGAAAATAGTTTTACGGTTGTAACTGGACATCAGATTTGTTCTGCAGGTGGTCCGCTTTATTTGATTTACAAATTATTCGCGGCTATTCGAATCACCCAAGATTTGAATGCTAGTCAGACTGAATTTAATTTTGTACCTGTGTATTGGATGGCCACAGAAGATCACGACATAGAAGAGATTCGGCACTTTCATTGGGGCAACGAAAAGGTCGAATTAGCCTTAAAGTTTGAAGGAATAGCCGGTGAACTTCCAACTGAAGATTTTCTTTCTTGGTTGAATGAAAAGAGGGCAGAAGGAAAGTTCAATGAAATAGGATTGAGTGAATTATTCATTCAAGCTTATTCGAAGAGTAATTTTGCTGAAGCAACCAGATTCTGGGTGAATGAATTGTTAGGTGAGTTTGGTTTGGTGTGTATAGATGGAAATGACAAAAAATTAAAGGAATTGGCAGCATCTCTTTTCGACAAGGAAATTCAAGATGAATTTGTTTTTTCTGAAGTGTCGAAAGCAAATGCTGCTTTGGAAAATTCGGGGTACAATCCAAGCATTCAACCGCGAGAATTTAATTTATTTTGGTTGAAGGAAAACGGTGAGTGGAAAATCCGAAAACGAATCGATAAAAACGGCGCGCAATTTAAAACGAGTGACGGCGAAAGGTACTTTACGAAGTTTGAGTTGGGTAAAATTACAAATGCATTGAGTCCGAATGTGCTTCTGCGTCCGCTCTACCAGGAGACGATACTTCCCAATATTGCCTATGTCGGAGGTCCTTCCGAATTGGGCTACTGGCTTCAATTGAAGAACACTTTTCAAGCAGCGAATCTTCAAATGCCGTTGTTGGCTCACCGCCTATCAATGGTGCTTGTTCGGAAGCGTGATATAGAATTTGCGGCGAAAAATGAATTAGATCTTGCCGAATTGGTTCAAGAAAAATTGCACGAGGCGCAAAAGAAAATGTTGGGGTCGATGAATGTGAAATCTTTTGAAAATGAAACTACAATTACTTCAAAGAACTTCGGGAATTTGCGCAGTTATATTACTGAAATAGACGCCTCGTTAGTGAGTTGGATAAGCGCAGAAGAAAAGAAACAAATGGATCAATGGGGAAGCATTGAACAAAAAATAAGGAAGGCGATTAAATTAAAGGAAGAAGTAAAGTTTAATCAACTTGAAAAATTCTTTGCGTTCATTCATCCGAATCAAATACAACAAGAGCGAGTGTTTTCTCTTTTATACACTACTGAAATTTTAGGTTGGAAGAATCTTAAAGAAATGCTGGAACAGGTAGATCCGTTCAAGCATTCAAGTACAATTGCAGGATAATTGCTGCGCTGACTTTGTCGAGATTCTCTTTGATCTGACGTTGGCTTTTGCGCATGCCACCCTGATAAAGCGCTTCAGCTGCGAGCTGACTGGTATTACGCTCATCAATTCTAACCAATTCAATCGCAGGAAATTGTTTTCTTAACCAGTCCGCAAATTCATTCTGCTTTATCGTAATCGGAGCTTCTGTATCGTCTGCATAACGGGCTTCTCCTAATACCAAGGTCGTTATTTTCTCTTTCGGAATCAATAGAATTAAGTGAGCTTTGAGTTTATCTGTTGGAACAGTTTCCAACGGTGAAGCCACAATACGAAGGCTATCGGTAATGGCTAATCCCGTGCGCTTTTCTCCAAAATCAATTCCCAGTGCCTTTGACATGTTTTCGCTTATTTTTGACGAAATTATAGCAAAAGCATGTTACAGCATAAAGACACCATTGAATTAGCTTGGGATAATAGAGAATTATTGAAAAGTGAAGATACCCGAACGGCCATTCGGGAAATTATTGAAGCCTTAGATAAAGGCAAGTTGCGTGTTGCTGAACCTTTGGAAAATGGCAATTGGCAGGTGAACGATTGGGTGAAGAAAGCTGTGATTATGTATTTCCCTATTCAAGAAATGAAAACGATAGAATTAGGTCCGTTTGAATTTCACGATAAAATGGAATTAAAAAGAGACTACGCCGCGCAAGGAGTTCGCGTAGTTCCTCACGCCATTGCGCGTTACGGTGCACACCTGGAAGCAGGTGTTATCATGATGCCTTCATACGTTAACATAGGAGCTTATGTTGGTGCAGGAACAATGGTTGACACCTGGGCAACCGTAGGTTCATGTGCTCAGATTGGAAAGAACGTTCACTTGAGCGGTGGCGTTGGAATTGGAGGAGTGCTTGAACCAGTTCAAGCTGCTCCTGTTATTATTGAAGACGACTGTTTCATTGGTTCGCGTTGCATTGTTGTGGAGGGAGTGAGAGTTAGAAAAGAAGCAGTTCTTGGTGCGAATGTCGTTCTTACACAGTCTACGAAAATTGTTGACGTAACCGGAAAGGAGCCTCTGATATACATTGGTGAAGTGCCGGAACGTTCGGTTGTGATTCCTGGAAGTTTCACGAAGCAGTTTCCTGCTGGAGAATTTCAGGTGCCATGTGCATTAATTATAGGTAAAAGAAAGGAAAGTACCGACTTAAAAACATCACTCAACGCTGCGTTGAGAGAATATAACGTAGCCGTATAACTTCAAATCACGATGAAAAAAATTCTAATCACCCTTTTTGTTGCAGCGCAAGCGTTCGCAATTTCAGCGCAGAAGTCCACAATCGATAAGGTAGCCAATGCCGCTTGCGATTGCATTAACAATGCGGAGCTCGATGAAAGCATGACTCAGCAGGATGCAGAGATTTTCTTAGGTCAATGCATGGCTCCTTCAATTATGGAGAATATGGATGCTTTAATTAAGGAAATGAAATTGAAGGAATTCAATCAAGAAACTGGATATCAAATTGGAATTGAAGTAGGCAAAAAATTGGGTGCCATGTGTCCTAAGTTTATCGAGCTCTCCGTGATCATGGCGCGTAATGCAAATAGCGAAGATGAGACCACTGAAGAATATGATGATTCTGGGGAGCAAGTTGAAGAAGAGTATTCTGAAGAAGATGCAGAAATTGGCATTATTACAGGAAGATATGTAAGAGAAGAAGGTGGTGCTCAACGATACATTGTTATTAATGTAGAAGGTGTTGAAGAGAAACTACTTTGGTTGTATTGGTTCGATGGGGCAGATGACCTGCTAGCAGATCCTTCGTTCTATTTGAATCGCGAAGTTTACATTGAATACGTGACCTTCGAAATGTTCGATGGAATTTCACGGGCATACATTCCCGTTAAAGTTTTAGTGAGTCTGTTGGGCAACGAATAAGCATGAAATTTCTCATTATTCAAACAGCATTCATTGGCGATGTGGTTTTAGCAACCCCAATGGCCGAGGCTTTGGCGCAATTGGATAAAGCAGAAGTTCATTTTTTAGTCCGAAAGGGAAACGAGTCGTTGTTGGAAAACAATCCGTTCATAGATCGGGTTTGGATATGGAACAAGCAACAAAACAAACTTCGAAATTTATTGCAATTAGGAAATGAAATTCGGAACGAAAAATTTGACTGTGTCATTAATTTACAACGCTTTGGCTCAACAGGTTTTCTTACTTGGCGAAGCGGTGCTTTGAAGAGAATTGGGTTTCAAGAAAATCCATTTTCATTTTGTTTTACTTCGAAGTTCAAGCACGAAGTCAACAACGGACTGCACGAAGTAAACAGGAATTTAGAATTGCTCCGCGAATTTGTTCCAGGTGATTTTCCTCCGCGATTATTCCCTTCAGTTAAGAATTTTGAAAAGGTGGCGGATTATAAGATCAAACCTTACGTATGTGTTGCTCCTTCGTCGGTTTGGTTCACCAAGCAATGGCCAAAGGAGAATTTCATTCAACTTGTTTCCGAATTGGCGAAAAAGCACCACGTGTTTTTATTGGGTGCGAAACCAGATTTTGATTTGTGTGAAGAGGTGAGGGGAGCCGAAAATTCGAATACAACCAATCTTTGCGGGAAATTAAGTTTCTTAGAATCAGCTGCGCTCATGCGCGATTCGACGATGAATTTCGTAAACGATAGTGCCCCTATGCATTTCGCATCGGCAATGAATGCACCTACCACCGCTTTCTTTTGCTCAACGATTCCTGAATTTGGATTTGGTCCTCTTTCAGAGCGTTCGCGCATTGTTGAGTCAAGCGAGAATTTAACTTGCAGACCTTGCGGATTGCATGGAAAGAAAGCTTGTCCACTCGGACATTTTGAATGTGGAAAAGCTTCGCAAGAGCAAATTGAAACACTTGCGAAATGCTGAATCTATTCAAGAATTGGCAGCGGCCGGACGGAAAAGGAATTGTTTTGATGGGCTCGTGCTTCTCAGATAATTTGAAAGCTTATCTCGAGCAAGAAGGCTATGAAGTAAGTTCGAATATCTTCGGAACATTGTTTCATCCCATCCCCATTTTTAATTGGTTGAAGTATGCATGTTTGAACACTATTTCAGACAAAGAGATGCAACTTGTTTTTCATGAAGGAAAATGGAAATCAATGGGAGGAGGGAAATTGTTGCGTGCAGATTCAATAGAAGAATTGAAGGGTTTAATTCACTTGAACCTCGATGCAATGCACCAATCGCTTAAAATGTCGAAGACGTTGGTGCTTACTCTCGGAACCGCCCATGCATGGATGCACAGGGAATCTGGTCTAGTAGGGAATTGTCAGCGTCTTCCACAGCAAGACTTTCAGCAGGAAATAATTTCACTAAATGAAATGGTCAAAGTGGGTGGGGAGACTGTTCAGTTGTTACATGAAGTGAATCCGAATTTGAATATTGTTTTCACGGTTTCTCCAGTTCGTCATTGGCGAATGGGTATTACAGAGAATGCTCGCACAAAAGCCCGATGCATTGAACTGGCGCATACCCTTTGCGAGAAATACGCGTTGACGTATTTTCCTTCATACGAATTTGTGGTTGACGTTCTTCGGAACGATGAGTATTTCGAGTCGGATCGCTGTCATCCGAATGAAAAGGCCATTTCTTTAGTTGCAGAGAATTTTTTGAAATAAAAAAAAAGGGCCGAAGCCCGATTTTTTAAAAGTTTATTTGCGCTTGAAGTCGCAGTAAATTTCCTTTCTGAGTGTTGTCTTGTTTCGCGAAGTCTTCATATCTTCTTTCAGACATAGTGTACATTGCCACGAATTCAAATGATTTTGACGGCTGCCATTCAATTCCTATTTCTGTTTCTTCAACATCATAACTTCGAGCGTCGAGTTCATGTTTTTTTCCGCCGTCATACTTTTGATAGCGAACGAATGGTATGAAAGTTTGATTCTTGTAGTCTAACTTGTAGGAAACAGTTGCGAATCCACCCTTTAGGCCTTGAGTTGAAATTGAGTCTGTTGCATTGTCGAATTCAGGACCGCGACCAATGTTGTACTCCGCTAAAATCCCGAATGGTTTTGGGTAAACAACGAAAGTGGCAGCGACTCTATCGTCTCTGTACGTTTTGTCGTCATTGATTTTAACACCAGAGCTGAGCTGAGCTGAAGAAAAGGTGTACAGTCCTTTATAACCTTGAATTCCAATTTCCACAACTTGATTTTTTATTTCAAAAGGATAGGAGAGACGGCCAACAACGTGCCTGTTTTCATTTAATTCAGGTCTGTTTGCGGTCTGGCCGTTGTAAATACCAAGTCCAAACACACCATAGTCTCCAGAGCCTTTCAAACCTTCTCTAACGAGAGATGAGAATAGCTTCCTTATTTCTTTGGGTGCCCAGTAGAACATTACACCAAGATCTCGCTCATTGGAAACAGCGCTATTTAAGGCATCTGCACGGTCGAGAGGAAGTCTATTTTGGCTTGATTGCATGTTCTCAAATCCAAACGGAATTTTACTTTGTCCAATCCTTAAGCGAAATTCATTATCATTATCAAGCCCAAGGTCGAAATATGCGTCACGAAGTTGGCCGAAATGAAGTCCAGTGGATGATGCTGAGCTTGCGAAATCCGGTTGAACATACAAATATGCTCGTGGACTAATCTGCCCGAATAAAATTATACGCATACGACGCATGAAAAAGCCATTATCACCACCCCAACTTCTGTCGCATTGTTCGCAACCAAGGTCTGGGTTCGTAACCAACAATCCGTTGTATCTTATTTGTGTATATCCACGCATTGATATAGTTTCGAACCATTTTTTTTCTTCTTTAGGCTTTTCGGTTTGGGCGAAAGAAGTGATTGAGATCGAGAATAGAAATAGACTTAGTAAGTGTTTTTTCATTTTTTTGCAGGGCTTGTAATGTTAGCCTAACACGGATTTAACGCTGACAAAACTATAAGGACGGTTTATTTCGTATGCTACGGAAGAGTTACCAATGTGTTATGAAAACGTTAAGTGAAAATAGAAATTTATAGGGGTGGAGAAGCGTAAAAACAACCTCGAATTAACACTCACATAACATTGAAGAGCGTAGTTTGCATGGTAAAATCACAAACTATGAAAATCTCTAGTCTATTTTCTTTTATGGTTCCTAAGAACGCGATGTTCTTTGATTTGTTTGCAGAGGATACCGCAAACCTTGTGGAACAAGCCAAAGTTTTTCATCAAATGTTTCAGTTGTCAGATCCCGAGAAGATTGGAGCTTGTATTCGTCAAATTCGTGATTTCGAGCATAAGGGCGACGAAATTACGCATCAAATTTTCATGGAGCTTTCTGATAATTTCATAACTCCGTTTGATAGAGAAGATATACATGCATTAGCGACGAGTATAGATGATATTGCAGATTTTATAAATGGTTGTGCCTCGCGTATTCAGCTATACAAAGTAAAACAGTTCTCAAAGACCATGGAGTTGATGAGTGAAGTTTTATTGAAGCAAGTTGTTGAAATCGATGCTGCAATTAAGGATATGAAGAGCATGAAGAATGTTCAGCGTGTTCGTGAAGCTATTGTTAGAATTAATTCATTGGAGAATCATGCAGATGATTTGTTCGATGAAAGTATTGCTCGTTTATTTGCAGAGGCAATTGATCCGTTGGAATTGATTAAAACCAAAGAGGTATTAAGCAGCTTGGAAACAGCTACTGACAAATGTGAAGACGTTGCGAATGTCTTAGAATCAATCTTAGTTAAAAACTCTTAATCCTCACTGGAATGGATTATTCATTCTTACTTATATCCGTCATTGCTCTTGCCTTGATATTCGATTTTATCAATGGTTTTCACGACGCTGCAAATTCGATTGCAACGGTAGTTTCAACGAAAGTTCTTACACCCTTTCAAGCGGTTGTTTGGGCTGCATTTTTCAACTTCGTAGCTTTCTTTATTTTCAAGGATCACAGTGTAGCAACTACAATTGCGAAATCGGTTCACAAGGAATTCATTGTTGAATGTATGCATCCATTGGCTATGATCCTAGCAGGATTGATGTCTGCTGTCGCTTGGAATCTCCTTACTTGGTGGTATGGAATTCCTTCTTCTTCGTCACACACATTGATTGGTGGTTTCGCAGGTGCATTTTTAGCCGCGTTCGGATGGAAAGCTATTAGCTCAGGTATTATTTGGGCTACAGCTATTTTTATTGTCGTTGCTCCAGTCGCGGGTATGATTATGTCATATTTAATTTCTATTTGGTTCTTAAACTCTTTTAGAAAGGGTATTTGGATGAAACTAGTTTCATTGACTATCATTATTGGGGTATCCTTAGCTGTATTCAACGTGTTAGAATTCAAAAAGGATTTCAACGGCGGCAGCAGTTATACAGTCTCGTTTAATGACAAGGTTGAAAAAGATAAACTCAAAGAGATTTTAGTTTTCAAATCGGAAGATAAAATGAAGGAGTTTCCCTGCACAGTGAAGGCTGCTAAGGATTCAACGGGAAAGGAAGATGCTTCAGGGATGCTTTATGAGATTCGTACAGACTACATGAAAGATGTCAGTACAACGGAAGAGAATAAGGACTTAACAAAGTCAATAACAAAGTCTTTGGATAAGGCATTTAAGAAGGATTTGAAGGGTGGTATAGCACTTGAAGTTTTTACAAACGCCCCCATTTCTGTTAGTGAAGTGAAGGAGGCTTTCTCTCTTAAAAACGAATGTGATGAAGCAGTTGTATTTGTTGAACCGGGTCTCGATAGTATAGGAAATGCCATAGCGTTAAATCAACATTATATCGTAAGAATGGACTCAATTGGAGCGATTCTGTTTGTTAATGATAAGAATGTAGAAGTGATGCATGATCTTAAGAAGCAAGGTGTTAGTAGCTATGAAGTTGTTTCTTCAGATTTGATCACGAAGGATTCGGACAACAGGTTTGGGTATACTTCAGAATTCCAAATTCAAAAAGTTGAACGCATTGGTGCCGATTCTAAACTTCGCTTTGATACATCTAATCTGAAAAATAATTTTGAAACATATTGGCTGAAAGTGATGTTCCACGGAGCAAATTTCAAATGGATTCTTCTTGGATTTATTGTTGTGGTAATGGGAATATTTACCTTGTTTATGAGCTCAATGAATAATTCAAGGGCGAACCAATGGTTTAAGAAATTACAGTTATTCTCATCAGCAGCTTTCTCAATAGGGCATGGTGGTAACGATGCTCAAAAAGTAATGGGTATTATCACAGTTGCATTAATAGCAGGTGGTGAAATTACCTCCCTCAAAGAAATGCCAAACTGGGTGCCATTATCTTGTTACGCAGCGATTGCACTTGGAACCATGAGTGGCGGGTGGAAGATTGTAAAAACCATGGGGAACAAGATTACCAAGGTTACACCATTTGAAGGAGTAGCCGCGGAAACTGCTGGCGCAATTACATTATTCTTCACAGAAGGATTGAAATTTCCTTGGAAAATGGGCGGTGAAGTAGTCAAAGGTATTCCTGTTTCTACAACTCATACCATTACAGGTTCTATTATTGGTGTTGGAATAACTAAGCGAATATCAGCTGTGAAATGGGGTGTGACAGGAAAACTATTGGTAGCTTGGATTATTACTATTCCAATATCAGCCGGACTAGGAGCGCTATTTTATTACATCATGCAACTTTGTGGTGTAAATGCATAATGAAATTGTGGTTAGAATAACTTAAAAGCACCTTCGGGTGCTTTTTTTATATATAAAGAGCTTATATCTTTGAGAGGTATGCATTTTTTAAAATCAAATCAATTCATTTGGAATAATGAAAAGGAAGAATACCTTTCGGGTGAAAAGGCTTGACTTCTTTTGAGGAATTTCCAGTTGTTGAAAAATGCTGCATATAACAACTTCGTCGATTTTATCTGGTTCGACAAAAGAACGGTTATTGTAGCATCGCACGAGGAGTGGGTTTGCCTCAAGAAAGTAGAGGATACCGATTTGATTGAAATAGAATCGGCATTTGTTTATGAGGATAAAAGAGGGGAATTTGATTTAGTGTCATCGACTCGAGATATAGATTGGATATTCATAGACGAGAATAGTAGAGTTGTTTGTTCATTTGAAAATAAGACGAGCCATCCCATTCATCAGCTGAAAGATGCATTGCTCCGTTTTGGAAAGCAAGGATTAAGTCTTTCTGAAATATATGAAAAGCTAAATGATTTAGAGATTTACGAAGGTGATTCAGGAGGAATGAAATCGTATACGTATCGAGGTGTTGTTCTTGAATATAGGTTTCAAAGATTCCAGTTAAAGCTAGAAAAGATAAGCGGTGAAATTATTTATTTTAAATTAAAAAATATCCAAAGACCTTTTGAGAAATTTTCAGCTGATTTTTATAAAGTTGTTTTGAATTCTGCTGCTGTGGATATAGCAGTGTTTGATCTGGAGCAGCGCTATATGCTCATTAACGAATTTGCCGTTAAAAACAAAGAGGTTCGAAATTGGCTTATCGGCAGGACAGATTTTGATTATTGCGAATTTAAAGGCACCGATGATACTATGGCCAAGGTGCGAAAGGAATTTTTCGAACAATCGAAGAGAGAACGTCGCATGGTGGAAATGGAAGAGAAGATCATCGATGCAGAAGGAAAAGCACGCTACTCATTGAAGAGGTTCAAACCCATTATTGTGCAGGATGAAATAAAGTACATGATGGGCTTTGGAATGGATGTAACGCCGGTAATCGATGCGCAGGAACAATTGCAAAAGTCACTTTTGGAAAAAGAAGCTTTACTTGGAGAAATTCATCATCGCGTTAAGAATAATCTAACGATAGTATATTCATTGCTTGAGTTGCAGGCTATTCAAGAGAAGAACTCGGATATCGCTTTTGCATACAGAGAGTCACAATCTCGAATTAAGGCTATGGCGCTCGTGCATGAAATGCTCTATAAATCAAACTCATTTGAAGCAATTGAATTGTTCTCTTATTTGAAGAAATTGGCAGAACATCTTCAGCACCTTCTGTCAGTTGATAAAACTGTTGAACTCAAATTTATCGGGACTCCTCTTGAACTAACCATAAGTAAAGCCGTTACCTGCGGATTGTTCGCCAATGAAATATTAACGAACTCATACAAGTACGCGATTCCTTTTGTAGAAAACCCTGAAATTCGGATTCGATTGGAAGAAGTGAATGATTGTGTGGAAATGGAAATTTGCGATAACGGGCCAGGGCTGAATGCCGATTTTGAAGAGGGAAAGAATGAATCGCTCGGATTCAAACTTATGCGTACGTTCGCGTCACAATTGAAGGGTGATTTGGAGATAAAGTCAGAAAACGGATTGAGGTACCTTCTTAAATTTAAAAAATAATGCGAATACTCTTAGTAGACGACGATCAGCTCATTCGCTTTGTGCACCAGATGTTCATTGAACGTGCAGGACACGAAGTTGTTGGTGTTGCCGAAGAAGAGTCTCAGGCAGTAAGAATGGCTCTTGAACTTAAGCCAGACGTGGTAATCATGGATATTCGTCTTGAAGACGGAACAAATGGGATAAGCGCCATGCACACTATTCAGCAAACACTCAACATACCTGCAATTTATGTTTCAGGGAATTCTGACAGTAGAACATTGGAAGATGCCGAGAAAACAAACATGAAGGCTTTTCTTGTTAAGCCTGTTACTCAAGATGAAATAGCGAAAGCTATTGTATAATTAGTCCTCTGGTTTTTCTCGCTTGTCCTTCACTGTAAATACACGTGAGACGTTGAACCCGAAATGTATCCCTCCGTTTTTCCACTGACCGACTGATTCTGTAATAAATCCAGGCTCCAACATCGATGTTGAATTCGTAAGATGCAATTGGAAAACGTGTCCCCCAGTCTCAATATCAACTCCAAGTGAAAGTGAATTGTAGAATGTAGAGGTAATCTGATTAGGCAAAACATAAATGTATTCTCCATTTACAGAAAAACGCTGGGTGAGCTTGTAGCGCCCACCAAATCCCATGGCTAGAATGTCATTTTTATCTTGAAGCGTAGGAACAAGATTTTTGTGAACGAGTGTTGGGGCAATTTGAAGCGATAAATCATTATTGAATTTACGAGCGATAAGCAATTGATGGGTGTATTGCATGCGCGAAGAGAAATAGTTATCTCTATTTGGATCTGACCACTTCACAGTATTGCAAACGGCAGAACCGAAATACGACAAAGAGATTGGGATGTTGTGTTTTCCAGATCCCTGTCTCAAAATCTTATATTTCAAAAATGAATCATAGGCCTTGTTTACGTTACTTCTTCCAACACCAACCATAAGTCTGTCCGTAACGCCATATTCCAATCCAAAGCGCATAAGAGCTTGGTCCAATCCAAACAAATCGTACGCACCTGAATTAATGAATCCAAATCTGTGTGAGATGCGAAAATCCATTACCCCCGCAGCTGCATTCTCAACGCTCTGTAAATTAATTACACGAGTGGTTTTGAATGTTGCAGTAGTATAGGTTTGTTCTTCTTCACCTCCGAGCAAAGAGAGTAAATCTTCTTCAGTGGATAGAACTTGAAGACTATCACCAGGCTGAGCCTGAATAGTGAGTTGTGAAAAAAACAAAAGAGCTAATAGTATTAGCCCTTTTGAAAATGGATTTGCATTCATTTGAATTATTTAAGGGGTTGTAATGTAGCCTTCACGGTTACTTCAATCTTGTCAGAAATTTGTCCTTTTACAACATCTGGAATTTTCACATTGTAGTCTCTTGGGTTGATGTAGAATTTGGTTGAACCGTCAATTTTTCCTCCTGCAATTTTAATAGTAGCTGTTGCACTAACGTCTTTAGTAGCTCCGTGCATGGTCAATTGTCCTGCTACATTCACGCTGTAATTCCCGTCAGCCGAGAAGTTCACTCCTGAAAAATCTCCTTTTCCTTTGAAAGTAGCTTTTGGATAGGTGTCACTTTCCAAATAATTCTCGTTGAAGTGCTCTTGCATTAAAGCCTTCTCGAATTCGAACATTTTAATAAGCCCCTCCACTTGAACAACACCAGAAGCTTTGTCAATGATTATACTTGATTTGTAGTTGTCTGCTTTAATGTCCTCAGCGCTGGTGTGTGAGAAGAATTTTATATGAGCAGTTTTAGAGAAATATTTTTGCGCGTTCGCTTGGAAGGAAACAACTAAAACAACTAAGAGAATTAAATTTTTCATTTGGATGGTTTTATTATGAAATGCGATAGGCAGTAATTATGCCATGATTTATTTAACAATGGCGCATGCGCGCATTTGAACTTCTAGGAACATGTCTATTCCACCGCAATATCCTTTTAATTTTGCAGTGTCTCCTTTTTTAAATTGCCCCGGATTTCCCGAGTCTTGACCAGCGTTGAAAGAGCAAGCAACTTTTGCTTCTGTATTGGTTTGGAAAACAAGTATGTCTTCTCCTCCTTCATTGGTGTAAACGGTATCGACGATTCCAGTCATCTCAAAAGCAACACTGTCTTTAACGTACTTGCCATTGGCTACATTTTCATCTGCAATAAAGGCGGCGGCTAATTCATTTGCTGATAAGACGTATGTTGGTTTCACATCCGCTGCACTGGTCTTCGGTTTATTCCATAAGTAATAAGCTACACAACCGCCAATGGCAATAATGGAGAGAAGCACAATAATGATTACTTTTTTATTCATGTTTTGTTCGTTAATTATTTGGAGCACCTGCCCCAATCCAGTCGTTTACGGCGGTTTTGTCGCAAGCGCTAAGTCCAGAAGTTCCTTTCGGCATAATGGAGTATCCGTTGGTTCCGTCGAGAGATCCTGCGAAGCTTCCGTTGTCTACAATGGCTTTAATTTCGTCGTAAGTGGTAAGGGAAAGGTTAGCGCTTGGGTTAGGTCCTTCATGACAACCACTTGCACATTGCTGTGCAACAAGTGGCGCAATTCTACTTGTGAAGGTAAATGTGTTGTCACACGGAGCAGAGGAATACAAGTACTCTTCATTGTCGTAGTAACAAGAGTTAAACAGCGCTGCAGTGAAGAGCAGCAATAGACTATACTTAATTATTGAGCGCACCATCGTTAATCCATTTTTGAATTTGAATAATCTTGCAACTTTGTAATCCTGATGTGTTTTTTGGCATCATTGAATAGCCTCCAGTTGCGTACAAAGAGTGCATAAGTGAACCGTCATTTACAGTACTTAAAATTTGAGAGTAATTCGTTAAACTCAAATTAGCATCTGGACTACCACCGCTATGACAGCCCGTGCAATTGGTTTGAATAATCGGAAGAATATAGGCGTTGAAGGTGTAATTCACAGTGTCGCATCCTACGCAATTATTGAACTTCGCACCTTGGTTAATCCAAGTACGAATAGCTTCGATTTGCTGAGATGTTAAAGCAGCACTCGGCGGTGGTGGCATTATTTTGTCCGGATCTGATTCTGTAATAACCTCCATTAATTCGCTGTTGTTGGCATTGCCCATGTCAATAATGCCCGAATTCATAAGTGAGTAATAATCTGTAACGACAATATCTTCGGCGTGCGTTCCTTCGTCGTGACATCCAGACATTCCACAATTGGAAACGAGCAGTGGTAAAATAGTGTTGCCGAAATACACTGTATCGGGATCGCAATTCTCAGCCAATGTGCCGTCTAAATCCAATGGAGGCTCATGCTTGCAAGAAACAAGCGTCATCAAAATCAATCCGAAAATCAGTGATGTGTACTTTTTCATCTGGTCAAAATTACAAATTAGTTTTTTGGTAAGATGAAACAATTGTCATTTCGCCTGTATTTGTAACGTTAAATATCCCAAGTAATTGTCAGTTCATCACTTGTTGGATGTGCTTGACAAGCCAAGATATAGCCTTGCTCAACTTCTTTCGGAGTTAACGCGTGGTTAGCATCCATACGAGCAGTTCCTGATAAAACTTTGCATTGGCAAGTTGTACAAACCCCTCCTTGACAAGAGTAGGGTGCATCCAATCCGGCGTCAATTGCTGCATTCAAAATGGTTTCTCCATTGGGATTAATTTCTAATTCAATGGTTTTTTTGTCTAGTGTAATAGATACTTTGCTCATCTCTTTATTTGATTAATGTTGAAATTTCACTTTTTAAATTTTCCTGGTTCCAATCCCAGCTTCCTAAATCACTTTTCACAATTTCGTGTTTTTCATTCAGTAAATAAGTGACAGGTATGGAATAAACATTGGCATCTTTCAGTTTGTTCACGCGATAGATATTGAATCCATAACGGTCGTGAAATGTCTTAACCTGATCTTCTCTGTCTTCTGTTATAAATACAAAGTTGATTTGACTTCCCAAAGGCGTTTCCATAAACGCTTTTATTTCGGGAAGTTCGCGGAGGCATGGTCCACACCACGATGCGTAAAAATGAACAACTGTGGCCCCTCTTGT
Source organism: Flavobacteriales bacterium (assembly GCA_044371675.1). Classification (GTDB taxonomy): domain Bacteria; phylum Bacteroidota; class Bacteroidia; order Flavobacteriales_D; family Sanyastnellaceae; genus CAIZGX01. Next base: position 3,237 of record JBILTF010000035.1, on the reverse strand, counting down.
AAGTTCGGATAATTTGTGCTGGACATTGGCACTGTCTATAACAATTATTGAATCTTGCTCAAGTGAGGGCACCGTTTTATAACGGACAAGCATGAATACTCCGATTGCAATTAGACTGGCCCAGAGCAATCTTTCAATGGAAAGAAATCGAGCGAATTTACGCGTGTATAATCCCTCCATTAATCTTTTTTCTCTTGAATTATATCACTCCCTTTTGTTTCATCTTGAGCTCCATCTTCAACAATTTCAAATTGTTCGAGTGAAAAGAGATAGTCTCGTAATTCTGATTCAGTTATTGGGGTGTAATTGGTCGGAATGATGAATCGAGTAGTGTCGACTTTCTCTTTTCGGATTTCAGTTAATTCCCAATATGAGCTTTCATCTTGCTGCATAGAAACAATTAGTCCAGGTCCTGAATTGGTATCAAATTGATAAGGAATGGCTTTATATGAAGTCGAATACCAAATCTTTAAGGTATCTTGATTACTCCAATCGGATTCCAATAGCGCATAACCAGCTTGACAGGTTAACCCAGCAATTTCCCGAGTTTTCGTGTCTTTTGCAGAGACGATTTTATAAAGTTTCGATGAGTTGAAATTAGAAGTGTCAATTTTCACAGCCAAGTTTCTATTGGCAATATTCGCGAGTAGGGTTGTTTCTTTTTTATCGGAATCTGTTAAGAGAGAATAACTCTTCCCTTCCAATAAATTGTCTTCGGATAAAAGTTCTACTAAACTAAAACTTCCCTTTATGGTGTAAATCATTTTGGTTGTTAGGTAGGAATCGTATGTTGATGTTTTTTCGGCCCCGCTATACAATTTTCGGCTGTAAACAAGCGAACCTTCGAATGATTCAGATTGCGCTGATATGCATAACGAAATGGAGAATAAGCATATTAGAAATAGAAGCTTTTTCATTTGGTGAAATTACAAAGGATTTCAATCAAAAAAACGCTTGCTGTGCATGGCCTTGAAGCCATGCAAAAGCAAGGATTAAAAGAACGATTCGCTTCATCAATAATTCAAAATATCAGAAATCGCAGCGCTTACTTTTTCAGCATTAGGAAGAAGTTCCGCTTCTAAATCACTGTTCAGTGGAATAGCAGGAGTAGGAGCACTTCCCAAAGTTTTTACTGGAGCATCTAAATACTCAAAGCAGTTTTCGGAAATTTTTCCTGCAAGTGCCTGAGAGAAACTATTCATGGCCGGCTCTTCGGTTAACACAAGACAGCGTCCACATTTTTTAACAGCAGCAAAGACAGCATTTTCATCAAGCGGCATAAGTGTGCGCAAATCAATAATTTCGACTTGCCCATCGAAATTTTTCGCGGCATTCAACGCCCAGTGAACACCCATTCCGTAGGTAATGACCGCGATTGATTTTTTATGGTTGGAAGTGAGAACGGTATTCGCCTTTCCAAGTGGAACAATGTAATCTTCCGAAGGCTCAATTGAACGAGCCATGTCGGTACCTTTCACCTTCGACCAATACAATCCTTTGTGCTCGAGCATAACAACAGGATTCGGATCGTAGAAAGCGGCTTTTAAAAGTCCTTTTAAGTCGGCGCCATTGCTCGGATAAACAACTTTGATTCCGCGAATGTTACAGAGCACGCTTTCAACGCTACTACTGTGATAAGGTCCACCGCTTCCGTATGCGCCAATGGGAACACGAACAAGGGCCTGCACGTTCCATTTTCCATTCGTTAAATAAAAACTACGAGCAGCTTCAGTAAATAGTTGATTCAAGCCAGGCCAGATATAATCCGCAAATTGAACTTCCACAATAGGCTTCAATCCAGCAACGCTCATTCCAACCGTACTTCCAATAATAAACGCTTCCTGAATAGGTGTATTGAAGACACGATTGTCTCCGAATTTTTCAGCCAACGTTGCCGCTTCACGAAACACGCCGCCTAAGCGCTTGCCCACGTCTTGTCCGTATAACAAGGCTTCCGGATGCTTCGATAAAATTTCTTGCATTGCGAACAACGCGCAGTCTACCATTACAGTTGCTTCCTTTCCTTGCGGTGCGCGTTCGCCTTTCTCTTCCGTGATTGGAGTAGGAGCGTAGGCGTGATCCATCAGCGAGGAAGGAGAAGGATCCTCCGCGGTTGAAGCACGATCGTAATCGCGTAAAATATTCTCTCCGGCTTTCTTCCACACGTCTTCCAACGTGCTATCTGAAAATCCGAAATTGTTTAATTGTTTTTTGAATTTTGGAAGCGGATCTCTTTTCTCTGCTTCTTCCAAATCGTGTCTGTACCATTCCTTACGAACACCCGATGTGTGGTGACCCAACAACGGAACTTTGCAATGCAACATCCAAGGTTTACGCGTTTTGCGCATACTGGTCAAGATTTCTTGTATGGTGTTAAAACATTGAACGAAATCTGTTCCGTCGATACTCTTCACACGAATGTTCGGATATGCTTTCGCGAGGTTTGTGGCATCGCCCGTGCGGAATTCAGATGCGTGAGCACTGATATCCCATTCGTTGTCTTGAACAAAAAACAACACAGGAAGCTGCTTCAAATTAGCCATATGAAGAGCCTCGTTCACCTCACCTTCTGTCATGGCTGCATCTCCAATGGAACACACAACCACTGAAGGAATATCAGTGTCGTTCAATCCTTGAAGCTCTTTGTACTGAACACCCATAGCCACACCAACGGTTGGAATGGCTTGCATTCCGGTAGCTGAAGATTGATGAGGAATCTTCGGCATATCAGGGCGGTTAAGGGAAGGGTGACAATAGTATGTTCTTCCACCACTAAATGGATCGTCTTTCTTCGCGAAAAGCTGAAGCATGAGTTCATAGGGAGTCAAACCAATACTCAACAGAATACTGTCGTCTCTGTAGTAAGCAGAAAGGTAGTCGTCTTTGGTTAGCTGAAGTCCAAGCGCAATCTGGCAAGCCTCGTGTCCACGCGAGGTCGCGTGCACATACTTCGATGTCACTTTGGCGTTCGTCTCGTACAAATCAGACAGCTGTCGAGCCGTGGCCATTTTTTCATAAGCCAAGAGCAAGGTGTCGCTATTCAAGTTCAGTTCGTTTTCCATGAAATTTTCTTTCTGACTGCAAGTTACAACAACGTGGTACTTCACAGAAACCGTTTTACCTTTGGAACATGCAATTTTTCAAATACCACGGCACGGGCAACGATTTCATAATGGTTGATAATCGTGAAAACGCATGGCAACCCACCACGGAAGAGGTTGCAGAGCTTTGCGACAG
>JBILTF010000034.1:0-21887 GCA_044371675.1 Flavobacteriales bacterium | reverse complement strand
GTAACAAGCGCATGGCCATGCTTTCGTGGAACGACACGTTGAAAGCGAACACGACTTACACAATAGAATTCGGCAACGCCGTTTCAGATATTACAGAAGGAAATAAAACTTCTTTGAATTTTGTTTTCTCAACGGGAAGTAAACTCGATTCCGCATATATTACCGGAGTGGTATATGATACCCAGAAAGGTCTAGTGCCTGAAAAAGCCACGGTAATTCTGTATTCAGATAGTTTATTGGGAGAAGTGGCCTATGCAGAAAAGGTAAACGAGAAAGGCATGTTTACGTTCAAGTATTTGCCGAAGACGAACTTTCACATTGCAGCTTTTTCCGATTTGAATGAAAACAGAATTTGGGATGAAAATGAAATTGGCGATTTCATGGAACAACCCATTTCAACAGAGCAAATTTACCCGTTGAATTTGCGCCTTTCTCCAAAGAAAGTTGATAAGATTACAGAAGAAATGTTCAAGACAGATTCTGTTGGAAGTGGCTTTATTGTTGGCGCCTATGGCATGATTGAAAGAATTAGATTAGCCCCAACGACGGCGAGTGTGCCTTTCAGATATGGTTCATTGAACAACAGCGATACTTTGTTTCTCGCATTGGGAGGAAGAGAGGGATTGACTCGTAGCAACAATTTCGAAGGAGTGACTTACTCCTTCAATCAACAGCCGGCAGATACCTTGAGTGTGTTTGTAGCGAAGTCGCCGAAGCTAAAGAAGTTCAAATTTTCTGGAGCCATTCAGCAAGATCCGAAATCACTTATTTTAGTGAGAGCGCCGGCTTATGCCCTGTTGAAGCGCAGCTCCTGCGAAATAACCATTCATGGAATTCAAGCCTCTGCAGCTATTGTTGAAACAGATTCACCGCTTCATTATGCTGTTCAAGTAGATGCCAATGCGAGTGAGTTAACCGGAAAGGGAAGCATACGCATTTTGCCCGGCGCTTGGGAAACGGCTTACGGCACCACGAACGACTCGCTTCAATTTAATTTTGAATTTCCATCCGCTGAAAAACTAGGAAATCTAGAGTTGTCCATTCCTTTGCTTGAAGACAAAAGCTTCAAGAAATTCGTTGAGCTTCGCAATGAAAAAGGAACTGTCGTAAGAAAGGTAGATTATTCTGAAACGCTTGTTTTTAGTGGCATTCAGCCAGGGAAATACACCGTTCGATTGGTGCACGATGTGAATCGAAACGGTCAATGGGACATTGCAGATCTTCAACAAAAAATAAGATGCGAACCTGTGAGTGTATTTTCAAAGCCCATTGAAGTTCGAGCCAATTGGAGCGTGAAGGTTGTCTTGAATTAGAACTTCAACTTTGAAGATCGTATTTTGAAAATAGGCGTCTTTTTGTTTTCGCACCACGTGCGAACAATTTCCTTTGAATCGTAATCTCCTGCCTCAGCCGCCGCTTTCCAGTATACACAGGCCTCTTCGTTTTCTTTCAACAAGTATGAAGTTTCACCCACATAATACAACGCTTGGACGTAGGATTTACTTGATGGCTTCGCCATTTGCTTGAAGATAGTCAGAGCCTCTTCATACTTCTGCAGGTCGAGAAGTGATATCCCCGCTTGCAGGTGTGCCTCTTCCAGCGTGCTGTCTATTGCATATGCTTCGAGGAAAGTTTCCGCGGCTGCGCCGTATTGTTTTCTACTTTGGTGAATCGCTGCATCAAGAAAATAAGCAGGTGCATAGCGTTCATTCAACGAGAAAAGAGTTTCGAGTTCTTGACGACTTTTCGAATATTTATGTTGAAGGTAATAAGCCGAAGCGAGCCAATAGTATCCTTGAAAATTCGTGTTATGCTCGCGTGTGTAAAGCTTCAGCAATTGAACCGACTCGCTCAGATTACCCAGTGAATATTCACAAATTCCGTTATTCAACAGGAGAGATTCGTCCTTGCATCCGTTTGATTTTGCTTCGTTGTAGTTCGAACTCGCTAGTTGAAATTGCCCCAGTTTTTGAAGCGCATTGGCTTTAATGAAGTAATCACAAGCCTCGAATTTTTCTATCAGGTTAATGCTGTGCAGGGCGACATCATAATTACCTTCGGCATATTGCTGAATGGCTGCTGCGCGAAAATCTTGTCCAACAACTAAGTTGGCAAGTCCAAGGAAAAGAAGTATTGTAATTTGTTTCACTTTGGAAAATTACGTTAAGGAATGATTTAAGTTTCCTCTTGTCAGTTTTTTTTTACACTTTGTATGTTCAACACTTTTGAAAGCAAGGAAAATTCTTGAAACTAATTGGTCTTCCTTCGCGTTAATTAATTCAAGGTTACGCAAACTATTATTTGATGAAAAGAATTATACTACTTGCTTTTTCTATGCTATTTCTTGTTGTCGCACAGGCTCAAGACCTCTTGGGTATTGGCTCGAGTAACTACGGCGGACTTTCGAGCGTTCAGATAAATCCAGCGAACCTCGCTGACAATCGATTGAAATTTGAAATTCAACTATTCGGAACAGGTTTCGGAGTGGCAAATAATTTCATGGGTTTCAAACCAAGTTATTTAGTTCGAGATGGGGGATTAACATCATCGAATTACCCCTTATTAGACCCGACTCCTCCTACCGAAGATTTTACAAATGCAAATTTTATAGACAACAGAAGAGCGTTTGTTTACAATAACATTTATTTACCAAGTCTCTTGATTTCAATCAACGAGAAAAATTCGGTTTCGCTTTCAGCAAGAGCTAGAACATTTGTAAATGTAGACGGGGTCGGTGGCGACTTATTTCGTTTTGCATACAATTCGTTGAACCAACCTTCGCTCTACAACACAAGAATTACGAATGAAAAGCTATCCATTCAAACTATGTCTTGGATGGAATATGCCTTAGGTTATGGAAGAGTGTTGATAGATAAAGAAAAACATTTCTTGAAGGCTGGTGTGACTTTAAAGGCGTTGCAAGGCTTGCAGTCGGCTTATCTATTCGTTAATAACCTCGATTACGAAATTAATTCAGACTCTACCTTGTCTTTGTACAACGTAGACGTGCAATATGGTCACTCCACGAATTTCGAGGCGAACCAAGATAACGCGAACTACCGTGTGGTTTCGAATCTAGGTTTTGGTTTCGACTTCGGTGTAATCTACGAATGGCGACCGGACTATGCAAAGCATAAGCACGATATGGACGGTGAGACCAACGTATGGAAGCGAAACGAGAATAAATACAAGTTGAAAGTGGGTGTGTCTATGACAGACTTGGGTGGCGTGAGGTTCTCGAAGGGTGGACAAAGTGGAGACTTCACAGCGAATACGACGAATTGGGATATTTCAAAATTGGATTTTGGAACCACGCCAATAGCCGCACTAGACGATACGTTAAGCGCGCGCTTTGGCGGAAATATTGGCGGAGCGAATTACAAGATGAATTTGCCAACTGCCTTTAGTACCCAAATCGATTATCACATTTGGAAGGACTTGTACATCAATCAAACGAACTTTTTTGCATTCGGATTTAATTCCAACGCGAACAAAGTTCATGATTTTACAACCATTTCTGTAACGCCACGTTGGGATCACCGCATTGCTGGAGTTTCAATTCCAATTAGCTACAACAGCCTAATGGGAACGCGCACAGGTCTGGCTTTGCGCGTGGGTCCTGTAACTTTTGGAACAAGCAGTATGTATCCGTATCGCGCTTTCCTTCGCGCAGATGGTTTCGGAACGAAAGACATCACCGGCTTAGACGCCTATGTTTTGGTGCGAATACCAATCGCATACAAACGCATCAAAGACCGAGACAGCGACAAAGTTTCGGACCGTAAAGATCAATGTGTGAAAGTACCAGGAACATGGGAGTACCGCGGTTGCCCAGATCGCGACGGAGACCACATTCGAGATGAAGAAGACGAATGTCCAGATGTACCTGGTTTAGCAGCACTTCACGGTTGTCCGGACAAAGACGGCGACGGCGTTACAGATTTGAAAGACGATTGTCCTGAAGTTGCTGGATTAGCTGAATTGAAAGGTTGTCCAGACAGAGACGGCGATGGCATTACCGATTCGAAAGACGATTGCCCTGATGAAAAAGGATTGGCTATTTTCAACGGTTGTCCAGACCGCGATTCAGACGGTGTAATGGATCGCATAGACGATTGCCCAGACACCAAAGGTTTGGTACAATACAACGGTTGTCCAGATACAGACGGAGACAACATCATAGACAAAGTAGACGAGTGTCCAACAGTTTATGGTATTGCTGAATTGAAAGGTTGTCCAGCTGCTGAGTTAACTTATTTCAATGTAGAAACACAAGTTGAAAAAGTGAAACAAGGCGGTGGTGTTTACAGTTACGGAAATGGTGTTGAAACGAAGGCTGCTAAGTTTAAGTTGGAGGGATACAATGCAGATACTGTGAAGACGGTGTTTGTAACAGCTCCGAATCTTCGTGGAAAGAACGCATACAGAGAGGCTGATGGATTCTTCCGTTTTGCTAAGGAAGCTGAAGTGGTTATTTTGAAGGAGGAAGAAAAACAAGTGATGAAGAAAGCCTTCGAAAACTTGGAGTACAAAACCAACAGCGATGTTATTCTTTCTACTTCATTCAGTAGTTTGGATGAATTAGCGAAGCTCATGGGAATTAATTCAACTTGGAAGCTCCGTATTTCTGGACACACAGACAATGTAGGACCGCGCGAGGCGAATCTTAACTTGTCGAAGCGCAGATCTGAATCGGTGAAGAAATATTTAATGACGAAGGGAATTGCTGCGGATCGCTTCGAAGTCTTGTACTTCGGTCCAGACAAACCAATTGCTCCGAACAATACAGAAGACGGAAGAGCACGGAACCGTCGCGTAGAGATGCTTATTGTGGAATAAAACATACCACTTCTGAATTGAAAGGCCCCGATAATCACTTTATCGGGGCCTTTGCTTTATTAGAAATGTTTGGATGGAAGGTCTTTTACATTTTTGTTAAAAGAAAAAAGAAAACGACTATGAAAAAGAACATAAATATCCAGCTTGGCGTTTGGATTTACGCCGACAGATAAAACGATTTAGGTTATGAGGTTTGGTTTGGTTAAGCCCTTTCAACGTTGTTGAAGGGGCTTTTTCCTGTAATACAGAATGGTATCTTCAATGCTCGAAAAAGTATTTCGGTATTCGAATCCGAATACACGCGTGGCTTTGCTTCCATCGAATCGTTTCACTTCGTCGTAATTGCGAATAATCTCTCGTGTAATGGTTGCTCTTTTTCCAGAGAACAATTCAACCAGTGCTTCAACGTAATACAACAAAACTATTTGCCATTTTTTAGCAATGTTTTTTCCAATTTTAACGGGAAGAGCATTCGCGATTTTGGTGAAGAGTTCCGACATGCGAATATTCTCTGCGCACAGAATGTAGCGCTCATTGGTCGGCTCTTGTTTCGCTGCGCGAATCATGACTTCCACAACGTCTAAAACAGAGACAATTCCGCTTCCACCAGCGGGCAAGGCCGGAAGGCCTTTTTCAATCCGAGCAATCATGGTTCCCGAACTGCGAGTGCAATTGTTCGGACCGAAGATGACACCCGGATTCAAAATGGTCGCATTCAGACCCTCTTGAATTCCACGCCAAACCTCTTGTTCAGAAAGATATTTTCCCTTCGAATAATTAGAATGATAATCGTTGAAATTGCGAGGCGTTTCTTCATCAATAACTTCTCCTTTTGAATCGCCTAAAGCAGAAATTGAACTGACATGAATCAAGTGGTTCACTTCATTGTCAATACACGCATTCACCACGTTTTTTGTTCCATTAATGTTCACTTCCATCATGCGTGACGCTTCTTTTTTGTGGTAAGAAACGATTGCTGCGCAATGAAAGACAGTGCGCATTCCTTCGGTTAAATCGAACATGTCATCGGCATCTTCCACATCTCCTTTCACCCACAGCACCTGCTGAAACAAGTTTTCTTTTCCATAAAAACGAAACAAGTCGAAGACTTCCGATTTTCCATTTTCGTTTCGAAATAAAGCGGTAACAGGCATTCCTTCTTCAGCCAATCGAAGAACAAGATGACTTCCAATTAAACCCGTTGCTCCTGTTACAAAATTCATTGTGGCGAAGATATGCCGATATTTGTGTTGTGGAAGTTTCCGATCACATCAAAAGCATTTTAAAAGCCCTGCCTGAAAAGGCGGGTGTGTATCAGTTCTTCGACGAGAACGGTTCCATCTTGTATGTGGGTAAAGCGAAGGTGTTGAAGAACCGCGTAACGAGTTATTTCAACAAGAATAAATACGAGAGCATCAAGACCAAGTTAATGGTCAAGAAAATTCGCGACATCAAGTATTCGGTTGTTGAAACCGAGTCCGATGCTTTGTTGTTGGAAGATTCACTCATTAAAAAGTTCAAGCCACGTTACAACATCTTGTTGAAAGACGATAAGTCTTACTCGAGTATTGTGATTAAGAACGAGCCTTTTCCGCGTGTGCAGAGTACACGTCAAATTTTAAACGACGGCTCCACTTATTTCGGGCCATACACTTCAGGAAAATCGTTGTATTCCATTCTTGATTTAATTAAGGAATTGTATCCCCTTCGAACCTGCACGTTGAACCTTTCAAAAGCGAATATTCAAGCAAAAAAGTTCAAGGTGTGTTTGGAATATCATTTGGGAAATTGTTTGGGTCCTTGTGTGGGTAAGCAACGTGAAGAAGACTATCAGCAAGGCGTTCAGCACATTAAGCGAATTATTAAAGGGGAATACTTAGAGGCGGTAAAGACCTTGAAAAAAGACATGCTTCTTTTGGCCTCAGATCAAAAATTTGAACAAGCTCAGCAGTTGAAAGAGCGTATTCAAACCTTGGAAAACTTCCAAGCGAAGTCAACCATTGTGAATACTGACATTGACAATGTTGAAGTCTTTTCCATTGCTTCTGATGCGCAAAGTATTTACGCGAATTACATGCACATCATGCGTGGAAGCATTGTACATGTGTATACAGCAGAGGTGATTCGACAACTCGATGAGACCGATGAAGAAGTGCTGGCTTTCGTTATTCGTTCGTTCCGCGAACGCATGATGAGTCAGGCGAAGTCTGCGCTGATACCCTTCGACATACATGAAAAAATTCCTGGATTGGAGCTCCATGTTCCGCAGCGGGGCGATAAGAAAAAGTTGATTGAACTTTCCTTAAAAAACGCGAATCATTTTCTTTTGGAAGCACGCAAGCGCGCGGCTTTCCTTGATCCCGAGCGGAACACACAGCGCATTTTGGAAACCATGAAAAAAGATTTGCGCCTTCCTGAATTGCCTGTTCACATTGAGTGTTTCGACAACTCGAACATTCAAGGAACCAATCCGGTGAGTGCATGTGTGGTGTTTAAGAACGCGAAGCCGAGTAAGGCTGATTACCGCATCTTCAACATACAATCTGTTGTTGGACCTGATGACTTCGCCTCTATGCGTGAAGCCGTTTACAGAAGATATTCGCGATTGCTTCAAGAGGAGCAGCCTTTGCCGCAACTTTTGATTATTGATGGTGGAAAGGGACAGCTCTCTTCGGCCATGGAGTCGTTGGATTTGCTGGGGCTTCGTGGAAAGATTGCTGTAATTGGAATTGCCAAGCGGTTGGAAGAAATCTTCTTTCCTGGGGACAGCATTCCCATTTATTTGGACAAGCGAAGCGAGAGTTTGAAGATCATTCAACATTTGCGGAATGAAGCGCACAGATACGGATTGAGCAAACACAGACAACGCCGCAGCAAGGGCGCCATTCATTCTGAATTGGAAAACATTGCGGGTGTTGGAGCGAAGACAATTGAAAAATTACTTCAACATTTTTCATCTGTTTCAAGAATTATACTGGCTACGCAAAAAGAAATTGAACAAGTCGTAGGGGAAAAAATAGCTGAAAAAATAAAGAATTATTTCGCCAAGGCGCAGTAGATAGTTTAGTTTTGATTGTTGAAATTTTACGCTGAAAAATGCGTTAACCCGTACCTATGGAAAACACGCCCGAACAGGAAAAGAAATACACTAAAGTCCTCTGGTGGATTGGAATGTCGCCTTGGATTTTTTTCACGCTAGTGTTAGGTGCGGTGTTGTTAAGTGGCCTTCCAAACATTGATTTATTAGCGAATCCGAAAATTGGATTGGCCTCTCAGATATACGCTTCAGACGGAACAACCATTGGCTCTTTCTACAAAGAAAATCGTTCAGACATTACCTATCAAGAAATTCCAGCTCATGTTATTGATGCGCTGCTCGCTACAGAGGACGTGCGTTTCAAGGAGCACAGCGGAATAGATGTTCGCAGTTTAATGCGTGCAGCAGTATCGTTAGGAGCAGACGGAGGTGGAAGTACGATTACGCAACAGCTTGCGAAATTGCAATTCACTCGCGACTTTGAAGACGTAACCATCTTCACTAGAATTGGACAGAAATTACAAGAGTGGGTTATTGCGCTTCGTCTCGAACGGGTGTACACGAAGGAAGAAATTCTGACTATGTATTTGAATCAGTACGACTTCTTGAATCAGGCGGTTGGATTGAAGAGTGCAGCGAATATTTACTTCTCTACATCGCCCGATTCGCTTACAATTCCCCAAGGCGCTATGTTGGTAGGTATGTTGAAGAACTCTTCGTTATTCAATCCAATTAAACGCGATTCTTTGGTTACAAAAAGACGTGAAGTGGTTATGTCGCAAATGGTGAAATACGGAAAACTTTCGGAAGCCGATTATGAAAAATATCGCGCAGAAACTTTGGGATTAAAGTATGCGCGTGTCTCTCACGATGAAGGACAAGCGCCTTATTTCCGCGAAGCGGTTCGACATAAACTCACAGAAATTTTAGAGACACGCGATGCCAACGGTGATTTGAAATACAAGAAGGGCGACGGCACTGCTTTCAACATATACGAAGACGGATTGAAGGTATATACCACTTTGGATAAAAACATGCAGATACACGCGGAAGCCGCCGTGGAAGAGCATTTGAGTAAAGAGCTTCAACCAGCGTTTACTCGAAATGTGAGGCAACGTCCGAAAGATAAATATCCGTTTTACTCGGGTATTTCAGCAGGAGATAAAGAGTCTATCATGAATAAGGCGATTACCACAAGTGATCGCTTCAAGAAGCTTTCAGGTAAGATGTGTCCAGATTGCGGAAGACCTGCTTCTTACATCGAAACCAAGGACGGTCATTTTCATTGCAAGGAAGATGCGGGTGGTTGCGGACATACTTGGAACATGCGTTCTGAGGAGGAAGTGCTTGCGGAATTCAACAAGCCAGTGCGCATGACGGTTTATAAGCACGGCGGATACAGAGATACCACTATGACGCCTTATGATAGCATTGTTTATCACAAGACTATTCTTCACGCGAGCTTGATGTCTGTTGATCCGCGTAACGGATTTGTGAAAGCATGGGTGGGAGGAATCGATTACAAATACTTCAAATACGACAACGTATTTCTTTCGAAGCGTCAGGTCGGTTCAACGTTCAAACCGTTCATATATGCAATGGCTATGCGAATGGGAATGAAGCCGTGCGATCAGATTACAGGAGCGGGTTGTATTGATTTGCCGAATGGAACGCGCTGGTGCCCGAAGGGTGGAGCAGGTGGAACCTACACCATGACAAAGGCTTTAGCAGGATCGGTGAACTCGATAGCGGCCACGCTAATTGCGCGTTTCGGGCCAGAGCCTGTGATTGCTATGATGCGGCACATGGGCGTGAAGAGTTTCATACCTATGGCCTATTCGATAGCACTTGGAGCTTGCGAGCTTTCAGTCTTTGAATTGGTCGGAGCGCAGGCATCGCTTGTTAATCATGGCTTGTACATAGAGCCCACTTTCATTATGCGTGTGGAAGACAAGAACGGGAATTTAATTTACGAAGCAGATCCTGTGATTGACCAAGCGCTCGAGCCAGGCATTGCCTATGAGACAGTGAAGTTGATGAAAGGTGTGTGTGATTTCGGAACGGCATCGCGCATTCGTTCCAATCCGAAGTATGGAAAGATTCCTTATCCGTTGGCTGGAAAGACCGGAACCACTCAGAATAACACCGACGGATGGTTTGTTGGAATGACTCCAGAATTGGTAACAGGTGTATGGGTAGGAGCGCAGGATCCAACGATTCGATTCTCGAGCACAGGTCTTGGGCAAGGCGCCAACACAGGGCTTCCGATATTCGGATACTACATGAACAGCATTTACAAGGATTCTAGAATTTCAATTTCGAAAGGTGATTTCGAAGCACCCACGGAATATGATCCATTGCGTTTTCAATGCACCAGTGGTGGAATGGGCGACTTGTTCTACGAAGGGGAAGACGGCACTATGGAAGAATTCTTCAACGGTGAATTGGAATTTGACGGCGACGTGCCAGAATAAAATAGACTATGGGATTTAATAAAGTAAGAGCTTCTGCAGCGGAAGCATGTGAAGGAATTACCTCGGGAATGACGCTCATGGTGGGCGGTTTCGGCTTATGTGGTATACCTGAAAATTGTATTAACGAATTGGTGAGGATGGGTGTGAAAGACATCACATGCATTTCGAACAACGCTGGGGTCGATGACTTCGGATTGGGATTGTTACTTCAACAAAAACAAGTCAAGAAAATGATTAGCTCTTATGTTGGCGAGAATGCCGAATTCGAGCGTCAGATGTTGAGCGGAGAGTTGGAAGTGGAATTAATTCCGCAAGGAACATTGGCAACGCGATGCATGGCAGCTGGATACGGAATGCCGGTGGTGTTCACTCCAGCTGGAGTAGGAACAGAGGTAGCGGAAGGAAAAGAGGTGCGTGAGTTTAAGGGGAAGAAGTATTTGATGGAAGAAGCTTTCGACGCGGACTTCGCGCTGGTAAAGGCATGGAAGGGAGACGCTATGGGTAACTTGGTGTTTCGTTCAACCGCGCGCAACTTCAATCCCATGATGGCTATGGCCGGAAAAATTACCATTGTAGAAGTGGAAGAGTTGGTTCCGCTTGGAGCGTTGGATCCCGATCACATTCACACGCCGGGCATTTATGTGCACCGCATTTTTCAGGGAGTGAATTACGAAAAGAGAATTGAGCAGCGTACTGTTCGTCAAAGAATATAATTATGGCTTGGGATAAAATTGGAATAGCGAAGCGCATAGCGCAAGAAGTTCAAGACGGAACGTATGTGAACCTAGGCATTGGCATACCCACGTTGGTGGCGAATTACATTCCGGAAGGAATGGAAGTTGAATTGCAAAGTGAGAACGGCATTTTGGGAATGGGGCCTTTTCCATTCGAAGGCGAAGAAGACGCAGACTTGATTAACGCAGGGAAGCAGACGGTTACGTTACGTGATGGCTCTTCCATTTTCGACAGTGCCATGAGCTTCGGAATGATTAGAGCTCAGAAAGTTGATCTAACTATTTTGGGAGCCATGGAAGTGAGTGAGAACGGCGACATTGCAAACTGGAAAGTTCCGGGCAAGATGGTGAAAGGCATGGGTGGGGCTATGGATTTGGTGGCTAGCGCGAAGAATATTATTGTCGCCATGCAGCATTGCGACAAGGCTGGTAATTCGAAGTTATTGCCACAATGTTCTTTACCTCTAACGGGCATTCATTGCATTAAAAAAGTAGTCACCGATTTAGGTGTGTTCGATATACGCGACGGCGCGTTTCATTTGGTTGAATTGGCACCGGAAGTTACCCTAGAAGAAGTTATCGCTAAAACCGCGGGGAAACTGCTTACGCAGTAGAATGTTGCGAAGCAACGAATGTGCAAGCACGAATGTCTTCGACGAATGTTTTCAACGAACGCCGCTGTCGAATGTCTGCTACGGATACTAGCCCCATCGGGGCGACACAAATGGCCAGGCATGGGTGTTAGCCCATGCCAAGAGTGATTAAGCAAACGAACTATCCTCGCGAGTTAACAACGGCTCCAACCTTATGCGCATTTATGCGAAAACCGCTCCCTTTCGCAGGGCCTAACAGCCCTGCTACGCGGGTAATGTCGCCCCAAGGGGCTCCGCGATGTGTAGCGCATAAACATTCCTTTAACGAATAGAGATTGCCTTTCATTTTTGCGCAATGAACCCATCTTCTCTCAGCCGACTCGTCCTTCACTTCGTGTTTGTCACCAAATACAGAGAACCCAAAATCTTTCTTCAGGTGGAAGAAGCCCTGCACGCCTACCTCATTGGCGTTTTTAACAACAAGGGATCGGAAGTCTACGCCATTGGCGGATACTACGACCACGTGCACATTCTTTGCGAATTACCGCGCACATTAACAACCGCGAAGCTCGCTGAAGCTGCTAAATCAAACTCTTCGCGATGGATGAAATCGCAACTCGAATCCCTAGCCGATTTCACCTGGCAACCCGGATACGCCGTGTTTTCCGTTTACTACAAAGACCGAAAACGTGTCATTCAATACATTAAAAACCAAAAGAATCATCACACCTATTACTCCTATCTCGAAGAGGAAAACAAACTTTTAAATGATCATTCATTAGCCCCTCGGGGCGACACAAACGCACAGGCATGAGTGTGAGCTCATGCCAACAATGATTAAGAGTTCGAGTTATTCTAGCGCGATGACGCGCAATAATTAATTTTATTTTGCCGTCAAGCGAACTTTGTTCAACCTTTAGTTGTCTTACCTTTCGGAACACTGGAACAAAACAATGAACAAGCTATTTTTTCTCTCATTATTTACTGCCCTTACCACATCGGTTTTTTCGCAAGGAATTAATTGTTATACGCTAAACATGCCTGAGGCATGCTCTTGGGCTGTGTACGATGCGAATGCTGCAACCGTTGCACAGGGTGTTTCTCCTGAAGCAACCAGCTTTTGTGTGCCAGACGGATGTTTTCAAATCTCCGTTGAATCGATGGCAATGAACCCCCTTCCGATTACTGTTGAACTTTACGATAGTAACGGAAATCTCGTGAATATTGATAATCAAGGATACGAATACTACTCCATTGCATTCCTCTCAGTCAATGGTATTTCAGGGTGTTCAGACCCCAACGCTTGTAACTTCAATCCAAACGCAACTTGCGCCAATTACTCTTCTTGCGACTACTCTTGTTACGGTTGTACAAACCCAGAAGCATTCAACTTCAACCCAAATGCAACTGTAGATAACAACACTTGCTGCACAGATCATTGGGCTACTTTCAGCGTAGAACAAGGACAAGCGGGAATCTGGTTATACAGCGAGCAATATTTCATGACAGGCGGAGACAACACAGTGAACAATCATTTCTGTGTCAAAGACGGATGCTACAATCTTCAAGTCTATTCTTTCGATAATCTCGCTTCCAACCAAAATTATTCTGTTACCCTTGAAGACGGTTCAGTTTGGTTAACGGGTGTTGTGGATACGAACTATTTGTACACCACCGTTTCTTTGAATCCAATTTATGGTTGTGCAGATCCGAATGCTTGTAACTACACGCCAGGCGCGACCTGCAGCAACGGTTCATGTGACTACGCATCTTGCAGCGGGTGCACGGATCCACTAGCAACGAATTACGATCCAAATGCGATATACGACAATGCAAAATGTTGTTACGCCGACATGGCAACCATTTCTACTTCGGTGCCTTCAACATGGACTATTCAAAGTTCATTGGGATATTACCAATACGGAACAACGCCGAACGATAGCACGCTTTGCATAAGCAGCGGATGTTACACTTTGAGTTCTTTCCCGATTGCATTCGATCCGATCAATCAAAATGGAGAGACAACATATATCATAATTACAGATTCTACTGGTTATATTGTTTCTCAAGGTGCAACAAATGCTATGGAAACTGGAATTCCATACACCTTCCTTTGGGGTGTTGTAGTGCCTGGTTGCACAGAGCCTTCAGCATGTAACTACAATCCACTTGCAACCTGCAACGAACTGGCCTTCTGCGATTATTCATGCCTAGGCTGCACAGATCCAACAGCAAACAACTACGATTCAAATGCATCTGTTGACAATGGTACTTGTTGCTTCAATAACTGGTACACCGTTGAATCTTCTTCTTGGTTGGAGTGGTATGTTACTTCTTCCGACGGATTAACTCAGCAAGGCGGATATAACAACATGCTTCAAGGTTTTTGCATGGAGCAAGATTGCTTCTCGTTTAGCGCTTGGAGCCTAACGGTTCAACCTTTTGAGATAACTATTTATGGTCCTGACGGAAGCGTATTCTATCAAACAACTGGAAATGTTAATCCATATGTAAACGAGTACTTCTCAGTGAACGAAGTCGTTGGTTGTACCGATCTGTTCGCTTGTAACTACAACCCGAATGCGACTTGCACGAATGCAACTTTGTGCGATTATTCTTGTCAAGGCTGCACCGATCCTACTTCTCCGAATTACAATGCAGATGCAACCGTAGATAACGGAACTTGCTGCGCTGCTGAAAACTGGAACACAGTTACTTCAGGCGGACAAGTTATTTTCTACGCCTTCAATCCAAATACAGGAGAAGGTGATTTCAATGAGTATCCATACGCAACTGGTTATTGCATGAACGCGGCAGATTGCTACCAATTGGTGCTGTATTCATTCATGCCTGACAACTCAGCAGTTACGGTTACAAATGCCCAAGGTGCGGTTGTTTTAAATGGAAACTTAGCCGACTTCGGTTATTTGCAAGCATACGTTTCAGGAGCGAATGAAATTGTTGGATGCACAGATCCAATGGCATGTAATTACGATAGCCTTGCGACATGCGACGTTGGAAGTTGTTTGTATTACTGCGGTGGTTGCCTAGACCCAATGGCATTGAACTACGGCGGAGGTGCGCAGTTCGACGATGGTTCATGTGTGTATGATGTTGAGCTCCCAAACATGGGAATGATATTAATGGAAGACCCTGCGAATGAACAGTTCTTCGTTTCAATGAATTTATCTTCAATGGGAACAGGCGGTCCATACGGTGTTGTATCTTCTTTGAACGAACCAGTTTCTGTAATGAATGCAGCGGGACAAACCTTGAAAGGTCCATACCCTTGCGGAACCGAAGTTCAGTTCGATATTCACGACATGGGCAACAATATGCAAACGGCAATGACTAGTCCGGTTTATACTATGGCTTGCGGAGTAAATGTTGAAGAAGCTCCAGCCAAGAAATCTGAACTTCAATTGTATCCGAATCCAGCGAACAACAATGTTCAATTGGTTGGAATTGACAAAGGAATCTCGGTAGAAATTTACGATCTAACCGGAAGACAAATCTTCAAGGACAAAGCGCAAACAGACAAAATGGAAATTTCCGTTTCGAAATGGAACGCAGGAGTGTACTTGGTAAGAGCTGGTGGGAAGACGTTGCGGTTAATTAAAGAGTAATGGCGAAGCCGAATGTTGCTAAGCAACGAATGTGCAAGCACGAATGCGCGTAGCGCGAATGTCTTCGACGATTTAGCAACGCGGTTCCAATTACCTCATCAACACTTTCGCATTAGCCATTCAACCGCACTAAATCGTCGTAGACTTTCGCGAAGCATTCCTCGAAGAGATTCGCCCAAAGGGCATTCGTGCTTGCACATTCGCCCAAAGGGCATTATTTGGCTTTCGCCAAAAAGTATTTCTCAACCGGAGCGCTCAACGCGGAAAGATTATCGTGATCACTCGCTTTTGCGGCGTCTATGATTTCTCCGTTCTTCATCTTCACCAAAATACCTTCGTTCATACTGTTGTAGGCTCTGTTGTCTACCTTACCATTCAACACGAAATAACGAGCTTCCTCAGCTGTAATTGAATATTCTTCTTGTATGCCATGAATGGCTTGCTGAATGCTGGTTTCAGGAATTTCACTTCTTGAAATTTCAATCTTGAAAAGTCTGCGTTCAACAATGCGTGTTGCCAATTCACTCAACACGAAATCGGAGTGAGAAGCCCAAACTTTCAACGCACCGAGTATGTCAATATCGTCCAACTTCATAAACATCTCGAACGCTTCATCGCTGGATTCAAAATGAGACAAAGAAATTTTATTGTTGAGGAAGTATTGCAAGGCCGGAGAAGCCCATAGCTGCTCACCTTGGTCAGCAAGCTGCTTTGCGCGACGAAGAACATTCACCAACATATATTCTGCGCTTAAAACGGTCTTGTGCAAGTACACTTGCCAATACATGAATCGTCGAGCGACAATAAATTTCTCTATCGAGTAGATACCTTTTTCTTCAACCACTAACTGATCATTCACCACATCGAGCATCTTAATTAAACGCTCGCTTCCAACTTGCCCTTCCACCACACCACTGAAAAAACTATCTCGCGCCAAGTAATCAAGTCTGTCCATATCGAGCTGACTACTCACCAATTGGTGCATGAATTTGCGCGGGTATGTTCCGTTGAAAATTTCAAGTGTAAGATTGAGCTTTCCGTTGAATTCTGAGTTCAATCGCTGCATAGCGAAGGAAGAAATGTGTTCATGATGAACTTCATTCACAATAGAACTTTCCAACGCATGACTAAACGGACCGTGTCCAATGTCGTGAAGCAGAATTGCGCAAAGTAATCCAACTTCCTCTTCATGCGAAATAGCATGTCCCTTCAATCGCAATTCATCAATGGCGTTTTGCATCAAATGCATAGCGCCCATAGCATGCTGAAAGCGGTTGTGCCCAGCACCCGGATATACCAACGACGAAAGCCCCAATTGGGTAATTCTTCTAAGTCTTTGGAAATAGCGGTGATTAATTAATTCAAGAACGAACGCATGGCGTATAGTCACAAATCCGTAAACCGGATCATTGATCATTTTGCGTTTTAACATGAAGCAAATTTAGGGAATTACTTAGCAATAGTAATCGCTTCGCTGTTCGCGTCAAAAATCTTGTATTCTAAAAGAGCATTATTACTCGAAGACTGCAATTCAATTTTTATCTGGAAGCGTTTTTTCCATCGAGATAAAATGGTGTTGAACCACCAACCTTTGGTGAGGTAGGCTTCAACCATCGGATGAATAGCAACAACAATGTGCTTGTGAGCGGTGGTTTCAGCAATAAGACGAATGCTGTTTTCAATTTCATCTTCGAACAACAAAGCAGCTTCAATCTTTCCAGTACCGCTGCAGCTCGGACAAGTTTCTTGTGTTTCCACTTCAGTAACAGGCTTCACACGCTCACGTGTAATTTCCACAACACCGAAACGGCTAGGTGCAAGAACGTTGTGCTTAGCCTTGTCGCCTTGCATATACTCTTTCAACGCATCGTGAAGGGCCTTTTGGTTTTCCTTCTGCTGCATGTCAATGAAGTCTATGCAAATAATTCCACCCATGTCACGCAAACGGAAGAGACGCGCAATTTCTTTAGCGCACTCGAGGTTGGTTTGAAGGGCGTTTTGTTCCTGATCTTTTGCAGAAGCACTCTTGCGATTTCCACTGTTCACGTCAATAACGTGCATGGCTTCCGTGTGTTCTACAATAAGGTATGCGCCAGACTTAAGATTCACCTGCTTAGCAAAGCCGGCCTTAATCTGACGATAAATATTGAATGTGTCGAATAAATCTGTGGTCTTGTGAACCTTTACAATGCCTTCCTGATCAGGAGCAATGCTGTGCATGTAGGTACGAACCTCCGCACCCAACTTCTCGTCGTTCACGTGAATTGCAGTGAACGAGTCGTTCAACAAATCGCGAAGTACCGATGAGGTCTTCTTGATTTCGCTAAGGATACGCTTCGGAGGAAGGGCATTCGGAAGGTTTTTCACCAACTCTTCCCAACGTAAAACCAAGTCAGTCAAATCCTGATCAAGTTCTTCAACACTCGTATCTACCGCTTGAGTTCGCACAATAACACCCATGTTTTGTGGGCGAATTTTTTGCATGAGTTTTTTCAAACGGTCACGCTCATCTTCGTTGGTTATTCTGCTTGAAAGAGAAACTTTGTTCGAAAACGGAACCAACACCAAATACCTTCCGGCTAGCGTAATCTCAGCAGTAAGTCTAGGACCTTTTGCTGAAATAGGTTCTTTTGCAATTTGGACGAGTATTATGTTTCCTTGTCCAATGGCGTCTTTAATTACACCATCTTTCTTTAACTCGGGCTCTTTTTGAAGCCCGACCAAATCACCGGAAGCACGCTCGCCACCAAGAATGGGGCGCACGTATCTGTTCATTGTAGGATAGTGTGGACCAAGATCGAGAAAATGCAAAAATGCATCCTTCTCGTAGCCAACATCTACAAAGGCAGCGTTCAAGTGGGGAACCATTTTCCGCACTCTTCCAAGGTACACATCGCCTACAGCGAAATGTGTATTACTAACCTCGCGATGTAACTCAACTAAGAGCTTGTCGTGAAGTAAGGCAATTTCCACTCCCTTGGAGGAAGCGTTAATGACTAGTTCAGCGTTCAAATTATTCTAAGATTAATGCACGACGGGAAAGGCGCATGCAAGCGCCTTCCGTCAATACAGATGTTTCAAGCAAAGTTCTAGCGAACTTTTTTCTTGTGACGATTCTTTCTTAGACGCTTCTTTCTTTTGTGCGTAGCCATTTTATGGCGCTTTCTTTTTTTACCGCAAGGCATATTACTTATTTTTTAATTTAATATCTATTTTCCTAATAAATGCATTCACACTATCTCTAACAATTGGATCTTCGTTGTGACGAAGAATCTGACTGTACAAGGTTTTAGCTTCGTTCCAGTTCCCCAACTCTTCATTCATTTTACCCGCATACACCAAGGCTATGCCCGATGTAGAATCTGTTGCAATGGCTCCCTTAAAAGTTGCTAGCGCCGCTTGTAAGCTGTCCATTTGCATCAATGCTTCGCCTTTGTAAATATAGGCTAATGTATTTTGTGGTTGAAGTTCAATAATTGTATTGAATCGTGCAACCGCTTTTTCCATTTGGCCCGAGCGAATAGCAAATTCACCAAGTACGAAATGAGCTTCAATATTTTTCGGATTTTCTTCCACCATTGACAGAAGCATTTGTATGCCCTGCATAGGTTGTGGTCCGTTTACCAACTGAATGGCTTCTTGAATCTTCGTGCTGTCTGCAACAGGGGTATTCGCCTTGTCAATTGCCGACTTTGGTTGAGTGGGGAATAATAAAAAAAGAACGATTAGCCCAAGGGCAACACTAATAATAAGGGCTATGAGATACGATTTACGCATTCTCTACAACCTTCACTTTTTCTTTCACGGCATCAACAAACTCCTTCGCTGGCTTGAATGCCGGAATGTAATGAGCAGGAATGGTAACCGTGGTTTTAGCCAAGATATTTCTTCCCAATTTCGCAGCTCTCTTCTTTACGATGAAGCTTCCAAATCCTCTTAAATACACATTCTCTCCTGCTTCCATGGATTTCTTCACAGTACCCATGAATCCTTCTACTATCGCTAGCACGTCGTTTCTGTCAATTCCCGTTTTATTCGAAATTTCTGTAACAATATCCGCTTTCGTCATCTTAATCCGTTTTGTTTGATTTTCTTTTCTCAATTTTGGGGTTGCAAATATACGTCTAAAATCTTAAAATCAAACGATTGCATTATGAATTTGCGCGACACAACCGCCTTATTGGAGTGGTATAAAAAAGAGAAGCGCGATTTGCCTTGGCGAAACACGAACGATCCGTATGCCATTTGGCTCTCGGAAGTCATTCTTCAACAAACGAGGGTGGATCAAGGAATGGCCTACTATCACAAGCTTTTAGGGCATTACCCTACAGTAAACGACCTGGCAAATGCACACCAAGATGAGGTGCTTTCGCTGTGGCAAGGATTGGGCTATTACAGTCGGGGAAGAAATTTGCACGCGACTGCAAAAAAGATTCAAGAATTAGCAAATTTCCCTTCAACCTATACTTCACTACTTGAATTGAAAGGCATTGGTCCTTATACCGCTGCGGCAATTGCATCGTTCGCTTTTAACGAGCGTGTTGCTGTTTTAGATGGAAACGTTTTCCGCGTGATTACTCGCTTTCTAGCGTCTGATCTGCCCATTGATAAAGGAACTACGCGGAAGGCGTTTCAGTTGTTGTTGAATGAATGGATTCCAGCCCATGCACCGGCCGACTTCAATCAGGCTACAATGGAACTCGGCGCAACAGTCTGCACGCCGAAGAATCCGAAGTGTTCCGAATGTCCGCTTGCTAATAACTGCGCGGCTTTCAGCGAGGGTACGGTTTTGAATTTTCCATTTAAAGCATCAAAAACGAAGGTTGAGCCGTTGTTTTTGTACTATGCGGCAATAGAAATGCCTTCAGGTTATATAGTGAAGAAACGACCGGAATCGGGCGTTTGGGCTGGCCTCTTCGATTTTCCTTTTGTTGAATCGAAGGTTCCTTTGAGCGAGGAAGAAGTGCTTCTTGAATTCCAACAACGCTTTCCTTCCACCCAAAATGTAAAATGGAAGAAAGACAGTTTTTATACACATGTGCTCAGCCACCGAAAGATTTCAGCGCAATTTTTCAGTTGCTTATGTCGAAATATGTCCGACGAATTCCCTTCAACCAAAACAACTGAAGAGCTTTTGAATATAGGTATTTCAGCGTTGCTTATGAAGTACGTTAAAGAGATTCATATATGAAAACCGCATAAACATTGCTTTCCGAGGGTGTTTGACTGAAATAGTTTTGGGCCATAACTAAAATTTATTTTTATGTCAAACACCATCAACAAAGTGATCCTAGTGGGTCACCTGGGTAGAAACCCAGAAGTCAAGACCTTCGACAACGGAGGCAAACTTGCGAACTTCTCCATGGCCACCAAAGAGATTTGGAAGGACGCCAAAGGAGAAAGACAAGAACAGACGGAGTGGCACAACATTGTTGTGCGAAGAACGTCGAGTTTAACATTTACCGAACAGTACTTGAAAAAAGGTATGTTGGTTTATGTGGAAGGAAAGCTACGCTCTCGTTCCTATAAATCGAAGACTGGCGACGACCGTACCGTTCTGGAAGTGTTTGCCGAAGATGTTCAACTCCTCAGCAACACCAAGAAGGAAGAATCAGTTCCTACTAACACCGAAATGGTGGAAGAAACTGAATTCTGATCTTCCCGTTTTTTTTCTTTCGTTACCTTTACAAACATATTGGTAATGTAAAGAATGGAATTCAATAGTGTGATCTTGTTAAACAGCGCGGGCCCTTTGTTGCTCGTGCTGTTGCTTTTGTCTTGTAGCGCAATTATGTCGAGCTCAGAAGTAGCTATTTTCTCTCTGTCTCCAGTTCAGCGGAAAGACCTAGAAAACGCGACGGACAGTCAATCTAAAAATGTTATTCGCCTGCTCGAACATCCAACTCCAGAAATCGCGACGAAGCGATTGTTAGCCTCGGTGCTAATAGGAAATAACATGGTGAACATAGCGGTGGTACTCGTGTCTACTATTTTATTCGACATGTGGTTTGAAGGAACAGCGCTCGAGCCATGGGTTGTAGGTTTAATTAACGTTGTGGGTGTTACCACAATTATTGTCTTGTTTGGAGAGGTGATTCCGAAAGTATACGCAACAGCGAATAACGTTAAGTTAGCGAAGCGTTTCGCATTTCTATTCGTTGTATTAGATAAAGTATTTTCTCCTGTTATATGGATATTAACTACCGCTGGAAAGTGGTTCGAAAGCGATCATAATCAGAAAAGCGGAAACATCTCGGTAGATGAGCTCGGACATGCGTTAGAGTTGACCTCCGATGACAATCGTTCCGAAGAAGAAAATCGGATTTTAGAAGGAATAGTAACGTTCGGCGATAATGAAGTGGTGCAAATTATGACACCGCGTGTTGACATCGTTTGCTTGTTCGTCGGTGAGTCTTTCAAGAGTATAATTCAACGCGTAGAGTCCTCCGGATACTCACGTTTTGTAGTTGCTAACGACAAGCTAGATTCGGTTGCAGGAGTGCTTTACGCGAAGGACTTACTTCCCCATTTAGACAAGGAGGAATTCAACTGGGAGAGCCTGCAACGCAAGGCGTTCTTCGTTC
>JBILTF010000103.1:0-6483 GCA_044371675.1 Flavobacteriales bacterium | reverse complement strand
GACAAGTGGCAACTATGGAAAAGGAATTCCAAGAAATTCAATGCGACCAAAAATCTCCTGACTTCGTTCGCGCCTACGAAATGCTTGCAGGTATTGATGCTGAAATGAAAACCATTGGTGAAAAAAAGGTGTTTGTAAATCAGCTATACGCGCAGTTTAAAAACTACACTAAGGGTAAGGATAAGATTCAATCAGGCACTCCGGAATGGGATAAAGTGAAAGATGCAAAAACCGCTTTAAAATCTACTTTAGAGAATATTCAGAATGATGGAAATTCTGTTGTGGAAAATGCAACTGCTTTCAATGCGTTTGTAACGAAGAGTATAGTTCCGACTATTCAACTCTGTGATGTTGGGCAATACACCACGCAATTCGAAAAAGCGATTTCAGATTTTACAGTCAATCAAAAACAAGTAGGAGATCAGTTGATTCAGTATCAAAAACAAGTGGCCGATTTGATTTCAACATATTCAAAAACAAAACCGGAATTGTGCAAGGAACTTATTGCAGACCTTGAAAAAATAAATACAGACGTCACGCAAATCAGCCGCATTAAAATAAACCTACAAATGGGTGTGACTTCTTTTAAAACAGGCACACAAGGTAAGACTAAGATCTATTCGTGCAGCAAGGATTGGAAAGTTGTAACTGATGCAGAGACTGCTGTTAAGGCACAGCAGAAAGAAGCAAATGCGTTGCAACAATCTATTCAGACCACTGCAGCGCATTTGCAAAGTGTTGTTCAAGCGCTAGGAGATTAATTGTGTTTCTTATAGGTATTTAGTAGTTCATAAGAACCTACAAAAAAAATACTAGGCTTATCTTTGAACTTCTAAGCCCCTTTAAACAAAACAGGACAACATTTTCTTTTCATTATGAAATTCGATCATCATATCCATTCCGTTGAACAAGCCCTGTCTCAATGGAATATTTCACAAGACTCAATAACCCTAGTCGATCCCATTCGCTACCTTCTCTCTTTGGGTGGCAAACGAATTCGTCCTGTGCTTACCCTTTTGGGACATGAATTGTTTAGCGGAAATCCAGAACACGTTATGTCGCAAGCCCTTGCTGTGGAGGTGTTTCATAACTTCTCACTCATGCACGATGATATTATGGACAATGCCCCGCTTCGTCGCGGGAAGCAAACGGTTCACGAAAAATGGAACGTGAATGCGGCTGTTTTAAGTGGCGACGGAATGATGATCTTATCGTACGATTTATTACTGAAAAATCAGGAAGACAAATTTGTTGAATTGTTTCGTTGCTTCAATCAGACTGCTTGGGAAGTGTGTGTGGGTCAGCAGATGGACATGGATTTCGAGAAACGCGAAGATGTAAGTTTAGATGAATATCTAGAAATGATTCGTTTGAAGACCGCAGTATTGTTGGGTTGCGCCCTTCGTCTGGGTGCTATTGCGGCTAACGCTTCCAAAGAAGATCAAGAAAATTTGCGTTTGTTTGGAGAGCACTTGGGGCTTTCGTTCCAGCTTCGCGACGATTATTTGGACGCATATGGAGATCCGGAAAAATTCGGAAAGCAAGTGGGTGGAGATATTCTTTCCGACAAAAAAACATATTTGTATTTGCACACTGCCAATCATGAAGACGAAAGCATTCCGGCTGAATTAAAATCCTTGCATGGGACAAAAGAAAATCCTCAAGCAAAAATAACCTCTACTCTTCATTTGTTTTCAAAATCGAAAGCAGATGCAATGACCTTAGCGAAGAGCGAAGCGTTCTATGCAAGTGCACTTGATCATCTAAACGAAATCTCTGTGTCTGATGAAAAGAAAATGGCGTTGAGAAATTTGGCTTCCTTTCTTCTTGAACGTGAGTCGTGAATCTTCCTTCAAAACAAATAACTGAAGATGTATTTCTTCAAATGCTGAAGGACCTAACCTTGGCAGGTTTTCAGATGAAGAATGTGCCGGGATTTGAAAACGGGTATGATTATCTCTTCGATTTCTTTCAAGTCCAATTGAAACTTGCGCCTTCACATTTGCGCCGGTTTTTATACACCGCAGACATTACCGAAAGCACCATTGCGAATAAAGTCACATCGCATATTCCTTCAGAAGCCGCTGCACAATTGCTTGAGCTCGCAGTAGAACGCATGCAACTAAAAATTGAACTTCGAAAGAAATACAGTTAGTTGATTTCTCCGGTGATGTAGATTTCCAACATTCCCCAAACGATCTGGGTAAAGAAAGCCACCAATAACGCTACAGTATAGAATGAAAGAATCGTGCGCTTTGGCTTTTTGATTTTATCGTATTTCACAATGTGATCTACCGTAATGGATGCGACACCCAAGAAATTCAAAAACATAAATAACGCCCAGTGCGCGCGTATTTCAGCGTAAGCATTCAACCAAAACGTGCTTGTTTCACTCAGGAACTTCGAAACATAAAAATACACGTTGAAAAACGTGCAAGCGATGAATGCAAAAGGAATTAAAACTTTACCGGGAATCTCGTTCATGCGGCTAAATTAGTCACGCAGTGAAGAACAAAGCAATAAAATTTTCAGCGGCTCTGTGTGCGGATAATTCTTTTGAAATCACTGCATTCAAGGTCGATTCATAATTCTCTTTGAAGTTCGGCTTGCTCTGAAGCTGATGCAACAAAACCTGGTGAATTTGTTCTTCGAAGCTACTTACCAATTGCCTTTTTCTGTTTTCTTCAATCCAGCCATTTGAAATGCTCCAACGATGAAACTTTTCAATTTCATTCCAGACAACATCAATTCCTTTAGCCTCTAAAGACGAAGTGGTGAAGACTTGCGGCATCCAATTGTTTTCGCGTTGCGGAAAGAGATGCAACGCTGATGTGTACTCGCCTCTCGCTCGCTCAGCTTTCAATTCATTTCCGGAATCCGCTTTGGTTATGACCATCGCATCTGTCAGTTCCATAATGCCGCGCTTAATGCCTTGCAGTTGATCTCCTGCACCGGCCAACATGAGCAACAAGAAGAAGTCTGTCATGGCGTGCACAGCAGTTTCACTTTGCCCCACACCTACCGTTTCCACCAACACAATGTTGTAACCCGCTGCTTCGCAGAGCAAAATACTCTCACGTGTGCTTCGATTCACTCCGCCTAGATGAGAACTCGATGGAGAAGGACGGACATAGGCGTTCGGATGCAACGACAATTCGTTCATGCGGGTCTTGTCGCCCAAGATGCTTCCTTTCGAAATCGGACTCGATGGATCTATGGAGAGAACGGCTAATTTATTTTCTTTATTTTGAAATACTTCGCGAGCAAGCGCTTCAATGAAGGTTGACTTCCCTACACCGGGAACTCCTGTTATTCCAATACGAAGTGAATTTCCTGTGTGTGGAAGAATGCGTTCAATGACCTCGTCCATGACTTGCATGTGCTCTGCTCTATTGCTTTCCAGCAGGGTTAAGGCCGAAGCCAACGCCAAGCGGTCGTGCGCTAAAATGCCTTTGACCAACTCATCGGATTGAAAAGAAGCTTGACGTTCTTTCAGTCTATTTTTATATTGAAGTTGGGCGTTGTTCTTGGCGTTCATGGACAGTTCAAAGAAAAGAAAAAATGTGCAGACGGAAAATATTATTTTTGCGCTCATGGAATATGCAATCATTCTAGTTGTGGCGCTTGTTGGTTCAGGACTCAGTTTCTTCAGTGGATTTGGATTCGGAACTTTGCTCTTGCCAGTTATGGCCCTGTTCTTCGATTTGCAAACGGCAGTTTTCGTGACGGCCAGTGTTCACTTTCTAAACAATGTATTCAAGTTGACTTTAGTTGGAAAGTATGCGCATTGGAAGACTGTGATTCAATTTGGAATTCCTTCTGCCGTAGGTGCCTTTTTGGGCGCCGAAGCGCTGAACTACCTCGCGCACCTGCAAAAACCCTTGCATTTCGAATTTTGGATCATTGAAACAGACACCACGTTCCTAGGGGTGGTTATGGGATTCGTGTTAATCTTTCTTGCTGCAATGGAATACTCGAATGCCTTGGTGCGTGTGAACAAAGCGCCGCGCATTCTTTGGCTTGGTGGTATATTCAGTGGGTTCTTCGGAGGGTTAAGCGGACAACAAGGAGCCATTCGTAGTGCATTCTTGATGAATCATTTTGAAGACAAGCAGGTCTTTATCGGAACACGTGCAGCGTTGGCCTTCATTGTAGACGCGGTTCGTATTTTCACGTACGCGGCTTCCTTCCAGTTATTCCTTCAACATGAAATATACTTGCCCCTGGTTTTGGCGCTTATCGGCGGAATGAGTGGGGCTCTGATTGGAAATAAATTCTTAAAGAAAACAAGTATCGAGTGGATACGCAAAACAGTTATGGTGTTCCTATTCATAATGGGAACACTCATGATTGCCGGATTGTTCTAGGCTTATTCGAAGCGCATGTGCTTCACCGAATCTCCAGAATCACGCAATTCATTCAACGCCTGAATACCAATTGAAAGTTGAAGAGCAACATAATTCACCGTTACATTTTCATCGCTTTTTGAAGTCTTCACTCCTTCTGGAACCATCGGATTATCTGAAACCAACAGCAATGCTCCTCGCGGAATTTTGTTCGCGAAACCGACAGTGAATAGCGTGGCAGTTTCCATATCAATGGCTGTTGACTTAATGTCTGTTAGATACTGTTTGAATTTTTCATCGTGCTCCCAAACTCTTCTGTTCGTGCTATAGACAGTGCCTGTCCAGTAGTCGCATTCGTGTGTGCGAATCGCCGCAGAAACGGCCATCTGCAATCGGAACGAAGGAAGTGCAGGCACTTCAGGAGGCATGTATTCATTGCTCGTTCCTTCTCCGCGAATGGCAGCAATGGGAAGAATAAGATCGCCAACACGCGTTTTTTTCAATCCGCCACATTTACCTAAAAACAAAACGGCTTTCGGATGAATGGCAGAAAGTAAGTCCATGATTGTGGCGCACATGGCGCTTCCCATTCCGAAGTTTATGATGGTAATGTTATTCGCGGTAACCGTTTGCATGGGTTTGTCTTCGCCAATAACAGAGGCGTTATTTTCTTTCGCGAAAATATCGAGATACTTATGAAAGTTCACAAGTATAATGTACTCACCAAATGCTTCCAAAGGTGTTCCGGTATAACGCGGCAACCAGTCTTTTACAATTTCTTCTTTTGTAACCATTGACTTAAAGGTAGATTAAAAACGTGCAGAGACAACAAACGCCCGATAAACGGGCGTTTGACTATATTTTTCAAGTTGAATTATCCGTTCAACATAACTGGCATAACCAACATTAGAATGTCTTCGTTTTCGAACGACTTCTCTACTTCGGTAATGATACCTGCTCTGTTTGGAGCGCTCATTTCAACATGAACATTATTGGCATCGAGGTTATTCAACATGTCTTGCAAGAATCGTGAGTTGAATCCGATTTCCATGTTGTCTCCTACGAATGTACAAGCCAATTGCTCGTGTGCTTCGTTCGCGAAGTCTAAGTCCTCTGCAGACAATTGAATTTCGCTTCCAGTTAATTTCAAACGCACTTGATTCGTAGAGCGGTTTGCGAAGATGCTCACGCGCTTGATCGAATTCAAGAAGTCTAAACGATCAATTGTTAATTTGAATGGATTTTCTTTCGGAATAACCGCTTCGTAGTTCGGGTATTTACCTTCAATTAAACGACACATAAGTGTTACATTGTCGAAGGTGAACATAGCGTTGTTCTCGGTGTACTGCATGTTCACTTCAGACTTCAAAGAAGAAAGGGCGCCTTTCAACAAGTTCAATGGCTTGCGCGGAACAATGAATGCTGCTGACTCACCGCCAATGTCTGAACGTGTCATGCGAACCAACTTATGTGCATCTGTTGCAACGAAGCGAACACTTTCTGGTTCGATTTCGAAGAACACACCTGACATAATAGGACGCATATCGTCGTTACCTGCTGCGAAGATGGTTTTAGAGATGGCTCTGTTCAACACATCTGCACCAATTAACAATGCTTTAGAAGCTCCCATTGCTGGTGCCTTTGGAAACTCATCGCCATTTTGTCCAGTTAATTTGTACTTACCGTTATCGCTGGTAATCTCTATTCCGAAAGTCTTTCCGTCTACATCGAATGTTAGCGGTTGATCTGGAAGACTCTTTAAGATGTCTAATAATAATTTCGCAGGCACTGCAATCATTCCCTCCTCTTTACATTGAATAGCCATACGCGTGTTCATGCTTGTTTCCAAGTCTGAAGCGGAAAGCGCAAGTTCATCTTGTTTCATTTCAAACAAGAAATTATCGAGAATTGGAAGGGTATTGTTCGAGTTCAATACGCCGTTTAACAATTGCAATTGTTTTAACAGGCCGAGGGAGTTGACAATGAATTTCATGTGTTGTCTTTAATCTAGTTTACAGGACAAATATAAAGCAGTCCGTTTCGAAATAAATTAGGGGGCCAATATGAACTTATTCACTATTCGAATCTGATAAGGTAGGCTTTTGATCTTTTTCTTGAATTATTTCCAACCAAAACG
>JBILTF010000102.1:0-6562 GCA_044371675.1 Flavobacteriales bacterium | reverse complement strand
CACCTTCGAGATAACCCAGCGTATTGTCATAGCCCACACGCGATAAACGAATGGCGCATTCCTTTTCTCTTCCGGGCTCTGTAACAAGCAAAATGGGTTGCTTCACATCTGTTACCAGTTCACCCACCCATTGTGCGAAGTTCCCGTCAATTCCAATGTTAACGCTGTTTGGAATGAATGCTTTTGCGAATGAATTTGCCTCACGCGTGTCTAGAATTAACGCACTTGTTTCATTCGCGGCGGCTTCAAAGGCATCTAAATTTAGGGGTGATAACGCTCGCTCTAAAACAACATCAAGACTCTCGTGTCCACGAATATTTAAAAGTACATTCTGTGGGAAATACACCGGTGGATTGGTGAGTCCGCTGAGTACAATTTCAATAAACTCTTTCTTCGATAATTTGGGATTAAGCGCATAATTGACACTTTTCTGATGTCCCAAAGTGTCTGTCGTTTCCTTACTCATCATCTTTCCACAAGCACTGCCAGCTCCGTGATTCGGATAAACAATAAGATCATCGCTCAGAGGCATTATTTTATTTCGAAGCGAATCGAAGAGATAACCTGCAAGCTTATCCTGTGTTAAATCGGCAATCACATGCTGTGCTAAATCGGGTCTTCCAACATCGCCAATGAAAAGCGTGTCTCCGGTTATTATACCGTGCTCTTTTCCCTCGTCATCAATAATGAGATACGTGGTGCTTTCCATGGTGTGTCCGGGTGTGTGAATCACCTTCACCTTACATTTTCCAACAAGAAAAATTTGATTGTCTTCAGCAGTAGTTGCTTCATAATTGGGCTTTGCTGTTGGGCCAAAAACGATTTCCGCATGGGCCTTCTTCTTTAGATCGAGATGACCGCTCACGAAGTCTGCGTGAAAATGTGTTTCGAAGACGTATTTGATCTTGGCCCGATCGGCTTTAGCACGGTCTAAATAGGGTTGTACTTCACGAAGCGGATCGAAGATGGCGGCTTCGCCGTTGGACTCCAAATAGTAGGCGGCATGAGCTATGCAGCCCGTATAGATTTGTTCTAGTTTCATTTTTAAATAGTATTATAGAACAAATTTGTAACTTTTGGTTGAAGCGAATTGTGGCGAATGTTACAGAGGCCCTTGATTTTTGTCAGTAAAGCTGGAGTCATGAAAAGTTCAGGTTCAATTATTTGAATAAATTCTAAATTATTTTATCTATTGTATAAGTCATTCCGATTGTATTTTCGCACAGCAAAACAAAAACCAACATGGGTCTTTTTACATCTTCACTCATTAAGAAATACTGGATGGCCGCGACCGGCTTGTTCCTTATTTCATTCCTAGTCGTTCACGCGGGAATTAACGCTATGATTTTCTTCAACGATGGAGGTCAGACCTTCAACGAGTGGGGACATTTTATGGGAACCAACCTCATTGTTAGAACCATGGAAATTGGTTTGTTCTTGGGATTGATTTTACACATCGTAGACGGATTAATGCTTTACTTCCAAAATCGTAAAGCGCGTCCGATTAAATACGCCTATAACAAGCCATCTGCAAGCAGCACCTGGTATTCAAGAAGCATGGCTCTGTTGGGAACTTTAATTCTTATTTTCTTGGTTATTCACCTGAAAGATTTTTGGTTGAAGACGCGTGTAACAGGTTTAACTGTTATGCCAAGTCACGTTAAGATCGACGGTGTTATGCACGAGAATTTATTTGCAGAAATGTTGTTGGTATTTAAAAACCCAATGGCAGTTGTTATTTATTTACTGGGATGTTTCTCCTTGTTCTGGCATTTGTTCCATGGGTTCAGAAGTGCGTTTCAGTCTTTGGGATTGAACCACAGAAAATACGCTTCAACCATTGAATTGGCGGGTTCAGTATTTTCAATTGTGATTTCAATATTGTTCGCATCTATGCCAGTTGCGATGTACCTCGGTTGGGTTAAATAATTCGGATTAAAAATTACTTCCAATGAAGTTAGACGGTAAAATTCCAGAAGGGCCACTTGATCAAAAGTGGACCAAGTATAAAAACTCAGTTCGTTTGGTGAATCCTTCGAACAAGAGAAACATAGAGGTGATTGTTGTTGGAACCGGTTTGGCTGGTTCTTCTGCAGCTGCTTCTCTGGCAGAAATGGGATACAAGGTGAAAGCCTTTTGTTTTCAAGACAGTCCACGTCGCGCACATTCGATTGCTGCGCAAGGTGGTATTAACGCTGCGAAGAATTACATGAACGATGGTGATAGCACGTACCGTTTGTTTTACGATACCATTAAAGGTGGTGACTATCGCGCACGCGAAGCGAACGTTCATCGTTTGGCAGAAGTAAGCGCGAGCATCATTGACCAATGTGTGGCGCAAGGTGTTCCTTTTGCTCGCGATTACGGCGGGTTATTGGACAACCGTTCTTTCGGAGGAACACAAGTTTCCCGTACGTTTTATGCGAAAGGACAAACTGGACAACAACTTTTGTTGGGTGCCTATTCAGCATTGAGCCGACAGATTGGTAAAGGAAGCGTGAAGTTGTACAACCGCCATGAGATGATGGATTTGGTTGTTGTAGATGGAAAGGCGAGGGGAATTATTGCACGTAACATGATTACGGGTGAAATAGAAAGTCACAGTGGTCATGCGGTTGTGTTGTGCACAGGTGGATACGGAAACGTGTTTTTCCTTTCAACCAACGCAATGGGATCCAATGTTACAGCGGCATGGCGTGCGCACCGAAGAGGTGCTGCATTTGCGAATGCTTGTTTCACACAGATTCACCCAACGTGTATTCCAGTTAGTGGAGACCATCAGTCTAAATTGACATTGATGTCTGAGTCGTTGCGTAACGACGGACGTATTTGGGTTCCACTTCACAAAGAAGACGCGGAAGCCATTCGCGCTAAGAAATTAAAACCAACAGATCTTCCTGAAGAGCGTCGCGACTATTATTTAGAGCGTCGTTATCCTGCTTTCGGAAACTTAGTTCCTCGTGACGTTGCGTCACGTGCAGCTAAGGAGCGTTGCGATGCGGGTTTCGGAGTGAATGCAACCGGAGAAGCAGTTTACTTGGATTTCGCATCGGCAATTATGCGTTATGGTAAAACAGCCGCAACGGTTCAGGGTGTTCACAACGCGACTGAAGATCAAATTCGCGAATTAGGAACGAAGGTGGTTGAAGGAAAATACGGGAACTTGTTCCAGATGTACGAGCAAATCGTAGCTGAGAACCCATATAAGATGCCTATGATGATTTATCCAGCTGTTCACTATACAATGGGCGGGCTTTGGGTAGATTATGAATTAATGACCACTGTAACGGGTTGTTATGCATGCGGAGAAGCGAACTTCAGCGATCACGGTGCGAACCGTTTAGGTGCATCGGCATTAATGCAAGGATTGGCAGACGGGTATTTCGTACTTCCATATACAATAGGAAATTACTTAGCAGATGAGATTAGCACCGGTACTATTTCAACCAAAACTCCAGAATTCGTAGAAGCAGAAAAGGCGGTAAGAGAAAGATTGGAAGGGTTATTCAAAACAACAGGGACTGAAACAGTAGATACTTATCACAAGAAATTGGGTAAGATTATTTGGGACTATTGTGGAATGGCGCGCAGCAAAGAAGGATTGGAATTCGCTATTTCAGAGATTCGTAAGATTCGTGAAGAGTTCTACAAGAATGTAAAAGTTCCAGGAGGAATGACCGGAGTGAATACTGAATTGGAAAAAGCAACGCGTGTTGCCGACTTCATTGAATTGGGCGAGTTGATGTGTTTAGATGCATTAGATCGCGACGAATCATGCGGTGGTCACTTCCGTGAAGAATTCCAAACAGAAGAAGGTGAGGCATTGCGTGTAGACGACAAGTATAGCTATGTAGCTGCTTGGGAATTTACAGGAGATCCTTCGGCTCCAAAATTGAACAAGGAAGATTTGATTTACGAAAACATTAAAGTTCAACAACGATCATACAAATAAGATGAGCAACGGAAACATGAACCTTACGCTAAAAGTTTGGCGTCAGTCCAACAGCAAAGCTGCTGGAAAAATGGAGAACTACCAATTGGGTGGTGTATCTCCGGATATGTCTTTTTTGGAAATGATTGACATGTTGAACGAGCAGATTATTCGCAAGGGCGAAGATGCTATTGCGTTCGACCACGATTGCCGTGAAGGTATTTGTGGAATGTGCAGCATGTTCATCAACGGTGAAGCGCATGGTCCGAATCGTGGCGTAACAACTTGTCAATTGCATATGCGTTCGTTCAAAGACGGCGATACCATTTACATTGAACCGTGGAGAGCTGAAGGTTTCCCAGTGGTGAAAGACTTAATGGTGGACCGCGCGGCGTTCGATCGTATTATTCAATCGGGTGGATTCGTTTCTGTGAATACATCTGGAAGAACCATGGACGCGAATGCGATTCCAATTCCGAAAGTCGATGCAGATAAAGCGTTCGACGCAGCAACTTGTATTGGATGTGGTGCGTGCGTGGCCACTTGTCCGAACAGTTCAGCCATGTTGTTTGTGAGTGCGAAAGTTTCTCAGTTCGCATTGTTGCCACAAGGACATCCAGAGCGCAAAGAGCGTGTCTTGAATATGGTGAAGCAAATGGATGAAGAAGGATTTGGAAATTGCAGCAACATTGGTGCTTGTGAGGTGCAATGTCCGAAGAACATTAGTATTGAAAACATTGCGCGCATGAACAGAGAATATCTATCTGCGACTGTGAAACCAGAGAATTAATGAATCAATCTCTTGTAAAGCACCAAGCGCTCCTTATGCTCTTGGTGCTTTTTTGTTTTAAGTCGAATGGTCAAGCGGCTTGGGATTTGAATCTCTTAGCGAAGATCAATGGAGATCCTGAAAAGTCTGATCGATTTTGGGAAGCCTACACAAACAGCATTACTTTTGTGACTGTCGGAACCCCATTATTGGTTGGGACTGTAGGTGTTTTGAAAAAAGATGAGGTGATTAAAAGACAGTTTGTTGGCATGGCCGGTGGACTAGCTTTGAACGGATTCATTACCGTGGCAATGAAGTACGGCATTGCAAGACCTCGTCCGTTTGCGGCGCACGGTGATTTGATTTATAAAAAGACGCATGCTGGCAGTTCATCGTTTCCATCTGGACATACAAGTTCAGCATTTCAATGGGCGACGAGTTGCGTATTGGCAAAACCGAATTGGTATGTTGCAGTTCCTGCATACATGTATGCCTGCGGAATGGCATACTCGCGCATGCACTTAGGAGTGCATTATCCGACCGATATTCTTGGCGGAGCAATTGTAGGAAGCGCCAGCGCATTTGCTTCCTATTATATAAACAATTGGTTTTGGAAGAAAATCGACTCAAGAAATAAGTCGAGTTCTATGCTTGTCACACCTTCATTTTAAGTCATAAAAAAAAGCCGCAGATGCGGCTTTTAAATGATTGAATTTGCTTCTTATTGTTTGAATCCCGAAACGATGCTAATGCAGCCGATATGCTGAACTACGGCATCTTTTTGCTCTGGAACTTTAATTTTAATTACGAGCTGCTGCGTATTTTTCATTTTGAATTCAAACGCCTCTTTGTCTTGAGCATCTTTGTTCGTGTAGATTTGTTTTCCGTTGATGTCACTAACTGTGAATTCAACATCACCAAGGATAGGGTGAGCTACAACTAACAAGCGATAATCGCGGCCACCGAAGAAGGTTACCATTAATTCAGCATCTTCGCCAGGAGCCATTTGCGCCGAGTTGTAGCTGTCGTTTTGTATGTATCCATTCAATTTAGGAAGGACCTTATTCTTAGTGAAAGGCTTGCATTGCGCCGATGCGAATGAAGGAATAAAGACCAATAAGAACAGGAGAATTTTATATGCTTTCATGATATCTGCTGAATTTTTTATTGAATGTATTTGTTACGAATGACAACAGTTTCTGCTGCTATTTTAGCAAGAGTTGCATCGCTCATGGTAACAGTTTCTGTGCTGCCAATTGAGGTTACCCCACTGTTATCTTTTTCGACTGAAGTTTCTCCCTTAACGACAATCACATCTCTGTAAATGGCTTGAAGTCTGGTAAGATCTTCTTTCATATGGTTTACACGATCGCTAGTGGCAAATAGGTTCAAGTAGCTCACCAATTGATCAAGAGAATATGTTTGTTCGGCAACTCGTTGCTTCATTGCTTTCTCGCCTTTCTTTCCTGCGTATTGTGTGGATAAATAGAGTGTTTCAATCCATGCTCCAGAAACGATAAGTGCACTCACGTCTGTACGTTTGCTTTCTTTCAAATATGCATTTACATTTTGATAAGAAAGCGTCACGTAACTTAAAAGTGAGTCTTTGTTGTTCTGATTTTTTTGCACACGCTCCATAAATTTCTCATCCATAGCAGCTTCGATGCCTAAGGCACTTGCTAATGTTTTCGAAGCAGCGAGATAATTAACAGACTCTTGCTTTTGTTCGAATACGGTGCTGTAGCTTAGGTCTGCAGCGTAGATTCCGAGATTGATAGCGCGATTTTCTTCGTCGACATATTTCGCAACTTTATCCACCGAGTTCAGCATGGCCTTATCGAAATTGAATCCAGCGTCTTTAA
>JBILTF010000101.1:0-6579 GCA_044371675.1 Flavobacteriales bacterium | reverse complement strand
GCTTCCGAAAAAAGGAGACAATCCACTTGTGGTTTCTTCAAACATGATATTAAATGTCATGGAGTGAGCAATCCTGATTCCCAAAAAATCGGACAGAAATATCTCGCAATTCTGAAAACCGAGAAAAAAGAATTGGTATGGGGAATCTGCGAAAAACTATTTCAAGATGAATTCTTGGAAGAAAGTTTACTCGCCTGTCAATTGTCTTTTTCATTCAAAAAACATTACGAGGTCAAAGATTTCAAAATATTCGAACGTTGGGTTTTGCTTTACATTAATAATTGGGCCGAATGCGACACCTTCTGCAACAAGGTCATTGGTGAAATGCTATTTAAGTTTCCCTCTCTCGTTTCGAAAGTGAAAAAATGGAGCCTTTCACCAAATCTCTGGGCTCGACGAGCAAGCGCTGTTAGCTTTATTTATCCTGCAAAAAGAAACACCTACGCCGATGATCAGTTTGAAATTGCGCTGGTACTTCTAGAAGATTCAGAAGATATGGTTCAGAAAGGATACGGGTGGATGTTAAAGGTACTCAGCTCAAGCAGACTTCAAGATGTATTCCATTTTGTGCAAACGTATAAATCTCGCATGCCAAGAACAGCGCTTCGATACGCCATTGAAAAGATGCCGGATGAAATGAAGATTGAGGCTATGAAAAAATAATCTGGCCTTTCTTTCCTAGTTGATAATATTCACGGAACGGATCAGATTCCAGCAGCAGCATTCCGTACCCTCCTTCATGCGCAATGATTTCGTGTAACAATGCGGAACTTAACAAGAAACCTGCTTTTGTAAGCGCGCTAGTTTCGCCCACCTGAGCCCCTACAATAACTCTCATTCCCAATTCTATTGCCCTCTTCCCCATTTCAATGCTATTGATTAATCCACCACATTTTGAAACTCGAAGATTCACAATTGTATTTTCAGGATATTTCACTTCCTTTAAATCCGACAACCTAAATACATGTTCATCCAGAATAATCGGATAAGCAAGTTCCGCACTCAATGAATTTATCCCATCCCAATTTGGGCAGGTCAAAGGTTCTTCAACACCGTTTATTTCTTTTGGTAGTTGATTCAAATAACTTACAGCTTCGGTCTGATTGTTCCACATGTTATTTGCATCGACGCGAATTTCGGCTTGAGAATTCTTATTACGGATATAAGTTATACGCTCTGAATCCAAACGAACATCACCGTTCAACTTCAATTTAAAATTTGACATTTCATTTTCTAAATGCCAATCACATAATTTCTCCCATACACCAGGAGCGGAATCTCCCAGGACTGCAGAATATTCCAACGTATGAGGGATATACATTTCTCCAATCAATTCATTTATACTCTGATTCGTCTCTTGCGCAAACAAATCCAAAAACGCTAATTCAATTGCGCACCAAGCAGCAGGATTACTCTCGATGTCCAATATGTTGCCTTCTCGCCAAACCAATAACGATTGATAATCTTCGACCTTCATTAACGACTCTCTTCGTGCGGAAATAAAAGCCATACAAGACTCTTCGGACTCTCCTGTCACATATGATCTTGGACACCCCTCTCCTATTCCAACAAATTCACCTCGGGAAATTTCAACCCAAATCGTGGACGTAACTTTTCGAGAGGCTGAATTGTGTTTGAAGGAAACTTTAAACGGAATTTCCAATAATCGAAAGTCAATCTTCATGGCTGTGTTATTTCGCTTGAGATAAATCCCATTTAAACTTATCTTTATATTGAAGCATAACCATTTTAAACTGGCCTTCTTTCTGTCCAGCTTCAACCGCCTGTTTCTTGATATTCGCAAATGTTCCTTGAGGAAGATATTTCAGCACGAATGGATTCAATCTTTTACTGGCTCTCTTTTCAGCATATTCAACATTTAGTCGAGCCAAGGCCTCATCCATAACAACGGATAACTCATCTTGGCTTTCTTTTGGTTCATTGTGCCATTCGATGTAACCGATATACCTTGAATCATTCACATCCGCTAAAACTTGATAATACATCGCTTTCCATTGCATCGATTGAAAAGCCTCTATTACTTGGCTCTCATATAATTTCTCACCGGTAATGTTACAAGCACCGTTTCCTTTTTGTTGAAAGGTGATTAATGGACAATCATTGAGAAAACCTTTTACCCTTAAAATGTCATTCATGTTGTAACGCCACAATCCGGAAGGCGTTGTCACGAAAACGTAGTAATCGAAGTCTTTTTCCAATTCATGTAGCAATTTAAAATTGGACTCTCCGCTTTCCCAATCTTCTTTCAACACAAATTCATAAAAATGATCCTTGTAGGTCGGTAGCCCTGATTGTTTAGAATAATCATAGGTCACAGATCCTCGGAACTCACTGCTCAAATAACCTAAATCAGCCACTTTGATATTTTCGGGTAACAACTTCAATGCAGCTTGCAAGGCTATGCCGCAGCTTCCACATGTCCAAGTAACGAGTAATTTCAAGTGCGGCCAGAAATGTTTTATTTCGCTGCTCTTCATTTGCAACAATTCATTCACTTCTTCAATTCGCTCTTTGGTTGGATTCAATAATTTCGAAACACGTTCAAACAATCTTTTCGGAATTTCTGATTGAACAGATAAAGGTGATTTAGCCCTGAGGTCGTTGATTAAGTCATCTTTTCTTTCCTTCAAGATGTTATTCAATTGAAGAAAAGTTGAAGGATTTGCACTTCCTATGTAGGTGATGTCCTTGTTTTGCAGCGCCAAAAGAAGAATAAGGTAATATTTCACTTGATAATCTTTCACCTCGAATACTTCATGAGGAAGTACATACTTCTTCTTTACAATCTGCGGCATATTCTTGTAGAAGTGTCCACTTGCAGACCCTACTGGAATTCCAAATTCACTCATGCTTTCTTGGGCCGGGCTTACAATACCCATAATATGACCTTCAAAAGCTTCAGGCGCGTAGGTGTATTGCAACCAAGTGGAAAGCTGCTGACTGTTTTTCAACCCGTATAAAGTCTCTTGAGTTACGGGAATCCACTTCGGTTTTGCAGTGCTTCCGCTTGTTTGATTAAACATTGCAAAAGAGGCCGCAATTAAGGAATCACTATTTGAAATCGCTTGTTCTTCAATCCAACTTCTTAAATCCTCATAGGTATGCACAGGCACTCTCGCTTGGAACTCAACACTACTTTGTATGTGATCGAATTCATATTGACGCCCGAATTTTGTATTGGAATTTTCCCTCAGCAATTTCTTAAGCACTTCCTTTTGTATTCTTTCGATTTCTTTTGTTTCATTAGCCAATGGCCCCTTAAATTTCTTTCCATTCTTGCGCATTTTCAATTTGAGCAAAATATTCAAAAGGAAATGCTTCCAATTAAATGGAAGTTTATCTTCTTTATCTATATCGTTTACCAAAGGCGCCTCCATTTGTCCTTTAAAATTTTGCGGGTAATTTTTATTGTATACGCCTATCTCTTCCACCTTGGAATGTTTCGGCCAAAAAAATGTTCCGAATAGGAGATCCCATAGTGATGTATCACTTCCATAATTAGCATTCGACTCGTTAATTATTTTGGAATGATGCCAACGATGTAATTCATTAGTTGAAAGGATATAATTCAAAGGACCAAACTTCATATCTATGTTGGAGTGTCTAAGAAACCCATTCAACCCATATAAGACTAAATGTAATGCGATAACCTCTTTTGAAACGCCGATGCAAATGAAGGGACCTACTTCCCAAATCAGTTGAAGGATTTTTTCTCCTGGATGAATTCGAGTGGTATTCAACCAATAGAGTTTTTTTAACGCATGATGCACCGCGTGAAACCTCCAGAGAAAAGGAAACGTGTGACTAAATCTATGAATCCAGTATCTAAAAAAATCAGAGATAAAAAGCATCATCAAACCTTGAATAATCAAAGGCCAATGATGAGGCCATACGCCATGAATGAATTCTATGTTGTTCGGCAAGAAATGTAAAACCAATAACATGAATCCTATCTTAAATGCTTTTGGCAAAATGGTTTGAAATAAAATCAAATGAAGCGTATCGATTCCCAAATCGGTCCTTTCTGGCTTCCAGTTCCTGTCGTATGGAAAAATTCTTTCCAAGAAGAAACAAGATAGCATCATAAATATCATCGGAACGGTAGTGGCCAGTTCTAAATGACTCTGTCCAAAACTCAATATCCAAAAGAACTGCATTACACCGAAAGTCATTACAATCGGATATATAAACCATTTTATAGAATTCGCTGTCATAATTTCTATATGTATTCTATTCCTCAGGCAGTCCCTTCTCTACCAGTGCCATGAATGTTTTTCCGAATCTAACTGCCGGAGCGCCATCGATGATATTGTGATCAAGATTTAACACCATGCACCACTTTGAAATGGTTTTACCATCAACTTTTTCGTGGTAGGAAGAACCCGCAGCTAACATGCAGCTATAAGGACCTATGGGAACTGGATACATTCGTCTATTTCTAATAATCATTCCCAACGTCGTGAAGGCGACAGTTCCCAAATTCTCTTTCCATTTTAAAGGGTTAGACAGTGCCTTCTTTAATAAATACATTCTTAAAAACTTAGGCAATTTTCTGAGCCAAATTGATTTTTTCGATTTGTAAATTTCATGCATTTCGGCTTCGTTTGC
Organism: Flavobacteriales bacterium; assembly: GCA_044371675.1. Lineage (GTDB taxonomy): Bacteria > Bacteroidota > Bacteroidia > Flavobacteriales_D > Sanyastnellaceae > CAIZGX01. The sequence continues at coordinate 1,950 of JBILTF010000101.1, read as the reverse complement.
CCATTGCAATTCGTTTAGTATCTCTGTATATGTTTTCTTTTGAGCACTTCTAAAAACATAAGGAACAGGTACCTTCATTCCATTTGGCGCCGTCTTTTCAAAAATCATAGAAATGTCTACATCTTCAAAGAGATATAATTTATTCTTATATAAGCGGCTTTGCATTTCAGGATGTTCTTGAATGGCTCTTGCGTAACAGTATAGCACATGTGCCAATTGAAACGTAACTGAATACATGCGCTCTGGACGCTTGGCTATTTGTTCATTGAGTTTTGTAATGTCCACTTCGAACATGGCCTGCGCATGATTTCTTCGGTTGTCAATATCCAAGAAATCCACAATATCATTTCTGTAACTCGGCCAATCTATTGTCTTATAATTCCGGCTCATACTATCTTCTAATTAGATTTAATTCTATACTTCTTTTCGGCTTAAGAGTAACCAAAGGTGTAAATTCCATTGGCTCATCTGAGGTCAATTCCACCTTAAAACTTTTGTAGAATCGCATAAGTACCATTTGAATTTCCATAAGGGCGAAATATTCTCCAATACACCTGTGTTGACCCAAGCTGAAAGGCATATAGGCGAACTTATCTCTTTGTTTAACTGCTTCAGGTAAAAAATGTTCCGGATAAAATTCATTCGGTTTTTCCCAAAAATCTGGATGTCTATGAATGGCATAAATAGGCATATTCACGGATTGTCCCTTACGAACTTCAAAACCCATGATAAAGTCAACCTCTTTTGCTTTTCTTCCAAATGCCCACACAGGTGGCAGCAGGCGCATAGCTTCTTGAATGACCATTTTCATATATACCAAAGCATTGAGAGATTCAACATTAATGGTTTCGTTATTCCAATGGCTGTCTAGCTCTTCGAGCATAACGTTTAGCACATTTTTATTTTGTTGAATAAGATATATCGTCCATGTTAGTGCTGCAGCAGTTGTATCGTGTCCCGCCACGAACATGGTCATAACTTCATCCAATAATGCCTTCTTATCGAGAGACTCTCCAGTTTCTGCATCTTTCGTAGACATGAGCATTTCCAAAAGATCGTTATGCTTCATAGACTGTGACTGCGCTCTACTTTCTATAATATCTTCCACCACAGCCTTCACGTTCTTAATAGCAGCCTTACCTTTTCTTTTCTTTTTACTTGGCAATTGCGAAAGAAACTTCAATGCGTTGAAACGTTTGGAAGTCATGTATGTCAGTGCATCGTGTAAATCGAATTGCACTTTATGAAAATAGTTTCTATCGGGAGAGTAAACGATACTTTGTGTAAGGATTTGAAGGGTTAAGATGTTAAGAGATTGCTCCAGGTCTATCGTTCCATTTTTGTTCCAATGGGAATCGAAGAAATCTTGGATTGAATGATCCATTTGATTCATTAATCCGTGTAGTTGATCTTTCGAAAAAACAGGTTGTGTTAATCGACGTTGTTTTTTCCAACCTTCTCCTTCTGAAGTTAGCAAACCATCACCGAGCAGCTCTTGTAAGAAGGCATACGATTTTCTTCGTGAATAATTCTTTACATTATTGACAAGGACATGCCTAACGGCATCTGGGTGATTAACGACGACGTATTCTTTATTGAGTAATTTGATTTTATAGATTGTGCCCATTTCTTTGGAGCACTTAAGAAAGAATTTGAGCGGATTCTTTTTGAATTGAATCAAGTGTCCTAGGACTGGACTTGCTCCTGGCGCTAGAGGTGGCTGCTTGATTGAATTCATTTGCTCAATAATACTGACACACAAATATGGGATAAATTGCCTTATTATGTGACATTAAGAACAAATTAAAATAAAAAGTATTACGCACGAAAAAGCCCCCTGATTTCTCGGGGGGCTTTTTGAAGATCGGCGACGACATACTCTCCCACATGTTACTGTAGTACCATCTGCGCAAGTGAGCTTAACTTCTCTGTTCGGAATGGGAAGAGGTG
>JBILTF010000100.1:0-6605 GCA_044371675.1 Flavobacteriales bacterium | reverse complement strand
AAATTGCATTGTTGGGATATGGAAAGATGGGCCAAGCCATTGAAGCTTTGCTTTCCGAATACGGACACTCGTGCGTTGGAAAATTCAATTCCGAAAATCCTGCAACCATTGAAAAAATTAGAGAAGCAGACGTTGCCATAGAATTCAGCACACCTGAGCAATGTTCGAAAAATATTGCACTTTGTTTTGAAGCAAATGTTCCAGTAGTTGTTGGAACAACTGCGTGGTATGAACAATACGACGAAGTGATTTCAAAAATGAAATCAGATAGCGCGATTTTATCCGCAACTAATTTCAGCATAGGCGTTCAGATCACATTCCACCTGAACAAAGAATTGGCGCGTGTGATGTCGAAATTTCCTGAGTACACGGCGAGCATTGAAGAGATTCATCACACGGCGAAGCTCGACAAGCCGAGTGGAACAGCCATTACGCTTGCTGAGGGCATTTTGGAGAATGCTCCAAACCTCCTTTCATGGAAGTTGGACGAGGAAAGACAGAATGAGAATGAGCTAAGCATAATTGCACTACGTTTACCCGATGTTCCCGGAACGCATACCGTTCGCTACACGAGCGAAATTGACACGATTGAATTGAAGCATGAAGCGCACAGTAGAAAAGGATTTGCTGCCGGTGCTATTCGCGCTGCGGAATTTCTTCATGGAAAGTCTGGTGTCTATACCATGAAAGATGTCTTGAATTTGTAACTTCGCTTCACTAATAAATAGAAAATGAATCTTATTCCTTGGATATTACTGTTTTTGTTAATTACCATTCAATGCGCAACCACTCCTGCTTTAATGAAGCGAAGCGGATTCGAATTCAAGTTGCCGGGGTTCATTCCTATTGTCCATTTTCTTCCGTTATTAAAAATAATTGGAAGACCTTGGTATTGGTTCTTGTTGCTTTTAGTGCCGGGCGTGAACCTCATTATGTTGGTTATTGTAAATGTTGAAGTTGGAATAGTTTTCAATCAACGATCAGCAGCCAGCCAATGGAAATTCGGAGCGTTGCCGTGGTATGCACTTTATGAATTGGCCTTCAAAAAGAACGAAGAAAAATATGTAGGTCCGCGCAATTGGAAAGACAAGAAAAAAAGCTGGGGCCGCGAGTGGGGCGAAGCCATTTTATTCGCTGTTGTTGCCGCAAGTATCATACGTTCCTTCACCTTCGAAGCCTTCACCATTCCTACTCCATCTATGGAAGCGAGTATGAAAGTTGGAGATTATTTGTTCGTGGACAAATTCACTTACGGAACACGCTTGCCTATGACTCCGGTTTCAATTCCGTTCTTCCACAATGCCATTCCAGGCGGATTAACGAACAGCTATTTGGATTGGTTCAGTTTGCCGTACATGCGCACTCCAGGATTCGGAAAAGTAGAACGCTTCGACCCGGTGGTATTCAACTTCCCGAATGGAGATACAGTATTGATTGACCCGTATTACGTTGGGCATAACTATTATGAATTGCTTCGCAACGAAGCAATAAAAATTGCTGGTGGAAATATCGATACGTACTTGTCAGACAAAGCGAAATACGACGCCATGGCGCGAAACAATTTCAACGATAAAAAAGTTTGCAAGTCTTGTAACGAGAACACTCCCGGCGGAAGAGGAAATTTAAAAATTGGAGGAACGCGTAACCGTCCACTCGACAAAAAAGAGATGTACATCAAGCGTTGTATTGGTCTTCCTTGGGAAACGTTGGAAGTCCGTGACGGACAAGTATTCATTAACGGATCCGCGATTGAGAATAAAGCTGGCATGATGTGGAATCATTTGATTTCGGTTTCTTCTCCATCTGCTATTTCAAAACTTCAACGTGACTTCGGAAAACTGAACAGCGAAATTCAACAAGCAAACCAAGAAGGAACTGAATTTCTCGTTCCTTTGACATCTGATGAAGCCTATAAAATGAAGGGTATGACTGCCGACTTCCCAAGTGTTGTTCAGTTTCAAGACACCACTTCAGATCATTCGCTTTCCATATATCCGAACTCCAATGATTATCCGTTTAGTGAATGGTCTAGCGATCGTTTCGGACCAATGACTATTCCGGCTGAAGGCATGACTATTGAAATGTCGCACGATGCGTTTGTTCGTTACAGTCGAGTAATAGGCGCTTACGAAGGAAATACCATTGCTGAAAAAGACGGAAAGATTTTCATTAACGGACAAGAAGCAGCGACGTACACGTTCAAACAGAATTATTATTTCATGATGGGAGATAACCGTCACCACAGTGCCGACAGCCGTTTCTGGGGATTTGTTCCTGAAGATCACATTGTAGGAAAAGCGGTGTTCACATGGTTCTCGAAAGAAAATAACGAGTACCACGGAGGCAATAAATCATGGTTAGAGCAGATTCGTTGGGATCGCATTTTCCATCTGGTAGATTAAGAATTTCGAATGAACGCGCTTCCGCTTTGTTGCTTCGCTCCTGTGAGCTGGTATGTTTTGTATGCTGATGAGAATTTCGCATTGGAGCAAGACGAATACTTTCAAAAGCAAACCTATCGCAATCGATTCGATATACTCACGGGTAACGGCGTTCAAACCCTTACTATTCCAATTGAATCGACTGGTGGTAAGCGTACGCTTCTTCGCGACATTCGTATTAGTCCGGAATACAGTGGGAAGAAAACATTGCAAGCCATTCGCAGCGCCTACGGTAATTCAGCAATCTATGATTTCATTGAACAGGAGTTAGAAGAACTTTTTTTGAAGGAAGAGAAGTTTCTGATTGATTTCAACACTATGGCACATGAATACTCTATCAAATGGTTTGGACTCTTAGCAAAAGAAAAGATTGCTGATGGAACGGTAGATGATAAATGGAAGCAGCGAGGGACAAGACCTGTTGAGTTGAAGAGTTATCCGCAAGTATTTGCCGATCGATTTCCGTTTGAAAAAGACTTGTCTATTCTCGACGCCATTTTCAATTTGGGAAAGACCTCTGTGAAGGCGCTTGGGCATGTTAACAATTCCTGAAATTAGTTTCTTTTTTCGCTGAAAGCATTGCATTTTTGCATAGATGAAGAAACGCAATTCCGACCTCGTTCAATTTTTTCTAACTGTAGGTATTCTGTGCGCTGTTGCGTTGCTTTCCTCGGTTGTCTTTTTCAAATTAGATATCACCGCAGAAAACAGAAATTCGCTTTCGAAAACATCGTTAGAGATGCTGGAAAGTTTGGAAGAGCCTGTGTATGTGCGTGTGTATTTGCATGGTGAATTTCCCGCAGACTACAAGCGTTTGGAACAAGCTGTGGAAGAGCGTTTGGCTGAATTCAACAGTTTAAGTAACGGTTTAATTGAATACGAATTCATTGATCCGTATGAAGAAGCCGATGAGAAAAAGCGTCAAGAAATTTTCACCGCACTAGATGAAAAGGGTTTGAAATTTTCGAACATTTCCTACGAGCAAGACGGCGGCGAAGTCAACAAAATTATTTGGCCTGGCGCTATCGTGGAATACAAAGGCAAGGAATATCCTGTGCAGTTCATGCGAAGCGAAATGCCATTATCTGATCCAGAGATGGTAAACTTCTCTGTAAACAATTTGGAATACGAATTGGCGAGCAGCTTCCGAAGAATTCTGCGCGATCGCAAGCCGTTGATTGGAGTGTTGGAAGGACACAAAGAAATTCAACGCATTCACATGGCCGATTTGCTGTACACGTTGAAAGACAATTACAACGTGAAGCCTGTTACCATCAATGGGAAATTAAATGCGTTGAGCGACAAGCTCCCGGAATTTCAGTACCGTTCGAATGCTTATGATATGCTTATTGTAGCGGGTCCAGATACTGTTGTTCCCGACAAAGACCGTTTCCTCATTGATCAGTTTGTAATGAACGGTGGAAAAGTGCTTTGGATGCTTGATGCGTTGCATATGGATTTGGATAGCATTAAAACGGGCGGATTAGCCATGGCAGTTTCGAATGAAAACGGCTTGTACGAAATGCTTTATGAATACGGCGTTCGCTTGAACCGAAACATGGTCGTTGATTTTCAAGGCGCTCCCATTATTCTAGACAACGGTCCTATGGGCAATCAGAGAAGTTATGTGGAGAAGAGCAACTACTTCGCTCCTATTCTCACTTCCGAGAAACATTCTCATCCGATTGCTGCGAACCTCGATCCTATCTTCACAGAATTCGCGGGATCTATTGACACCGTTAATCAAGACAAGAACATTCGGAAGACTCCGTTTTTGTTTTCTTCCGATTTAGCAAAAGAATTTAAGGCACCTGTTCGTATTGATTTAGAGTTGCTTCGTGAAACAGGAGACTATTTCAAAACCAATAACAAACCCAACCAAGTTATGGGTATTTTGTTGGAAGGAACTTTCTCATCTGCCTTCAACGATTACCTTCCAGATAGCGTAAGAAAATCTCCTGAGATTGCCTATCGCTCATCGAGCGAACCAACGCGCATGATAGTTATCTCCGACGCCGACATTGCCTATAACGAAGTTCAAGTTGAAAACGGAAAAGAATATCCTCTTCCATTGGGATACAGCAAACAGTTCAAGCGTGTGGTTTACGACAACAAAGATTTGCTTTTGAATTGCGTTAACTTTTTGTTGGACGATGCAAGTCTAATCGACGTTCGTTCACGAAATATTCAAGTGAGAAAATTAGACAAGGATAAAATTTCCACCGAAAAGAATTATTGGAAATCGTTGAATACTGCATCTCCGCTTTTTGTGTTAGCCATCTTCGGTACGACAATTATTTACTCGAGAAAAAAGCGTTGGACCAAGCAGAACTAAGATGAAAAAAAAGAATGTCATTCTCCTTGTATTGTTCTTATTGCTAGCAGGGACAGCCGTTATCCTTTATCCGAAGTTGAGTAAGAAAAGTTCAACAGGCGACAATCCGTTCATGCAGTTTTCCATTGAAGACACTGCGTCTGTTTCAAAAATTACCATTCAAGATAGAAATGGAAATGTAGCCTTGTTGGAAAGAAAAAGCGGTAGCAACGAATGGACCATCAACAAAAAATACAATGCGCGTAAAGATGTGATTAAACTTCTTCTTGAATGTTTTCATGATGTTCGTGTAAGAGGAAATGTCCCAACGAAGATGCGCGACAACATGATGAGCGTAATGGCGACCTCAGCGAAAGAGGTTAAAATCTACGGGAAAAACAACGAGCTTTTAAAGACATATTTCGTGGGGCCGAATACACAAGACCACATGGGCACCATTATGCTCTTGGAAACTACAGAAGATGGTCGAAGTGAAGAACCCTATATTACCCACATTGAAGGATTCACTGGATTCTTGAATCCACGCTTCTTCATTGATGAAATGGAATGGCGCAGTACCGATGTTTTCTATTATCCGAATAACGACATCGCTGAAATTGAATTGCTGCACATGACAGACCCGTCGAGCAGCTTCAAGTTAACACACTTCGGAAACAACAAACTTAAATTCGAGCGCTACCTCAATGGAACGCTTACTCCTTTTGCTCAGCTCGACACAGCGTTGGCCTTCGATTTTATGAAGCGCATGCGCAAAGTAAATCTCGAGAGCTATAACACCATGCTTAAGCCAACAGCGGCTGATTCCATCAAGAACATTACACCGACATTTGTATTGCGCGTAAAGAACAATGCTGGGGCTATTACTTCTCTTAATTTGTATTTGAAGAAAGCAAAGGAGATGACTCCTGATGCAACTGGACAAATGACACCGTTTGATCCTGAGTATTTCTGGGCCAAGACAGACGCGAACGAAATAGGACTTGCTCAGTTCTTTGTTTTCGAACCGTTGCTGCAGCCTGCAGGATTTTACGGGAGATAAATTATTTTCTCGAAGTGGAAAGCGCAAATAGCGCGATTCCAGCTGCAATAGCGGCGTTCAAGCTTTCGGCCTCGCCCGATGCAGGAATGGTGAGATGTTCTTGCGCGGCATGCACAAACTCATTCGACACACCATGACTTTCGCTTCCAACTACCAATGCCCATTTTTCAGGTGCACGAAATTCTTGAATGGGAGTGCCATTCAAGTCAGCTGCTAAGACGGGAATAGCATTCGATTTACAAAACTGAATAATTTCTTGTCCTGAAGTCATAACTATGGAAAGACGAAGAATACTGCCCATGGTCGCTTGAACAACTTTCGGGTTGAATGGATCCACGCAATGCTCATCGAGCAACAACGCGTCTACTCCGAACCATTCGCATGTGCGAATAAGAGTTCCTAAATTTCCTGGATCTGAAATTGAATTTGCGATGCAGAACGTTTTCCCTTTCACCGATATCAAACTTGCTAAAGATTGTCTCAAAACGGCCAGGTATCCAGGTGCGTTCGTTAGGCTTGAAATCTGTTCCATGTCACGCATGTGAATCAAAGGCACCTTCATTTCCTCTGAGAATTCCCCGTCAGATGTAAAGACCTTCACCACAGTTTCGCTCGACTTCAATGCCTCTTCCACCGCCTTTCTTCCTTCCACAACGAACAATAGCTCTTGCATTCTGAATTTCTTCTGCTGCAAAGAGCGAATTAGTTTGATTTCGTTCTTGGAAATGGACATTAAATTTTATTTCTACAAAGATGCGTTAGATATTTGTAGAAATGATGCAAAAGAAGA
>JBILTF010000099.1:0-6682 GCA_044371675.1 Flavobacteriales bacterium | reverse complement strand
CGTTTTGTAGTTGCTAACGACAAGCTAGATTCGGTTGCAGGAGTGCTTTACGCGAAGGACTTACTTCCCCATTTAGACAAGGAGGAATTCAACTGGGAGAGCCTGCAACGCAAGGCGTTCTTCGTTCCTGAAAGTAAGCAAGTAGATGATTTGTTAACCGAGTTTCAACGCGATAAGATGCACATGGCTATCGTAGTTGACGAGTATGGAGGAACATCGGGAATTGTCACTCTTCAAGATATTCTTCAAGAAATTGTTGGAGAAGTAAAAGACGAATTCGATGATCAAAGTGAAATTTTGTGGTCGAAACTCGATGATAAAAATATACTTTTCGTTGCGAAAATACCATTGATTGACATGTATCGTGTTTACGATATGGACGGTGACGATTTCGAGGCATCACGCGGGGACAGCACGACGCTGGGCGGATTCCTTGTCGAGCAAATGGGAAGAATTCCGAAGCGAGGTGAGACTTGGCAGTTTGGCAGTTTTGAATTCACGATTGAATCAGCAGACAACAGAAAAATTAGTCGCGTTAAAGCGAAACGCTATGCTTAAGAGATACAGACGCTTGATTATTTTATCGTTATCTGTTTTGATAGCGGCAGGTGGTTTGTACTATTTCTTGATGGCCGAAGGAACTCCGATTCCAAGGAAAAAATCATACTTCCGAATAGATTTTCCAGAAAAGAAATATACCCAGTACGATAGTCAGTGTCCAGTTTCTTTCGAGGTTCCTAACTACGCGAAAATTGAAAATGTTCCTGCGGAAGACGGCAATATGGGTTGTTGGTTCAACATGTTTGTTCCGAGTCTTCACGCCACCGTTTATTGCTCCTACTTTCCCGTAAACAACGATTTGGAAAAACACATTTCGAAGGCCTATGATTTCACCTTAATGCACGAGGTAAAAGCTACAGCCATTCGTCGAACACAAGTCCGAAAAGATTCCACCAAGATGTATGGAATCATCTACGATTTAGAGGGAGAAGCTGCATCACAGCTACAGTTTTTTGTTACCGACAGTCTGAACCACTTCATGCGTGGAGTGCTTTATTTCCGCAACAAGCCCAATGCCGATTCACTCGCGCCATGCTTGAATTTCATGCGTGAAGACGTGGTGCACATGATTGAAACCATGCGCTGGAAGTAATTACTTCATCCAACGAATAACCAATACGGTTAGCGCAACCACAAAAACAAGAATAGAAATTTTATTAATCCCATGCATCATGCGTAGGTTAATGTCGCCTTGCTCTTTTTTGAAAAGATTCAAAGGGTTTAGGTAGTGAAGAATTTTTTTAAGTATCATTATTTTACAATTGAGATCATACTAATTTCAACTTTCGCGCTTTTTGGAAGTTGCGCCACTTCAACAGTTTCTCTTGCAGGAAATGGAGCCACCATATACTTCGCATAAACCGCATTTACTTCGGCAAAGTCTGACATGCTTTGCAAGAAGATACTTGTCTTCACTACAGAGCTGAAATCTGCGCCAGAAGCTTCAAGTAGCGCTTCTAAATTTTTCATTACGAGTTCCGTTTCTGCTTGTATGTCTGCAGGTGTGTACTCGCCTGTATTTGGATCAATAGCAATTTGTCCGCTTGTATAGACCATACCGTTGGCAACGACTGCTTGGCTATATGGACCAATAGGCGCAGGTACTTTTTTTGATTCAATTGCGGTTTTCATTCGTAATGTTGCGTAGTTTTTTCAAACTTCGACATAAAAGGTGGAACACACAAATAAGAACATACTATTCATAGATAACTTCGATTCGTTCACATACAATCTCGTGCATTATTGCGAGGCATTAAACACAACGGTTCGTGTGGTACGAAACAATGAGATTCCGTGGGAGGAGGTGTTGAATTACGATGCAGTTGTCCTTTCTCCAGGCCCTGGATTGCCCGAAGAATCTGGAGATTTAATGAAGTTCATTGCCATGTTTTGGGAGCGAATTCCCATGTTAGGAATTTGCTTGGGTTGTCAGGCTATGGCCCTTCACGACAGTGGAAAATTAAAGAATCTCGATCACGTTCTTCATGGTGTTTCTTCAGAGGTTCAAAAAGTTGGGGAGTCTGTTTTGTTTGCTGGATTACCCAGTCATTTTGAAGTTGGGCATTACCACAGTTGGGTTGTAGACAATGAAGCTCTTCCTTCTTCGTTCGAAATAACAGCAAGGAATATCAACGGTTGGGTTATGGCCATTCAACACAAAGTATTACCTTTAATGGCTGTTCAGTTTCATCCAGAATCGGTATTGACGAAAGAAGGAATGCACATGATGAAAAACTGGATTTATTCAATTTAGAGTATGAAATTTTTAAGAAAAATTATTTTTATTTTCTGTTTGAATGTCCTTGCCAATGCGGCAATCGGACAATCGTATCAGATCGCTGTTATGAAGTACAAGGGTGGAGGAGACTATTACGCGAATCCTACTAGCTTACTCAATTTGGTTTCTTTCGTGAATCGCGAATTGAAGATGAATGTTGCGAAGGAAACTCCATATGTGGAAGTGGGAAGTGCGGAATTGTTCAACTATCCGTTTGTGCACATGACGGGACATGGTAATGTTGTTTTTTCGATTGCCGACGTTGAAAATCTACAGCTGTATCTGCGAAGCGGAGGGTTCTTGCATATTTCAGATAATTACGGATTAGACAAGTTCATTCGAAGAGAGATGAAGAAAGTTTTTCCAGATGCGGAGTTTTTGGAGATTCCTTTCGGACATCCGATTTATCACCAGAAATACGAATTCAATTCGGGGTTACCAAAGATACACGAGCACGACAATAAGGCGCCGCAAGGGTTGGGAATTTTCATCGAGAACCGATTAGTTGTCTTTTACGATTTCGAATGCGACTTGGGCGATGGATGGGAAGACTCGAATGTGCATAAAGACTCAGAAGCCGCACGTACCAAGGCTTTTCAAATGGGAGCGAATTTGTTGCAGTATGCATTCACCGGAGGCAAGTGAAGAATTGCGCGAGGCGCTCGAACGTTCGGTAGACAAATACAACCGAAGTTCTTTCATTGAAGAAGATCCGATAAGTATTCCACATTCATTCACGAAGAAGGAAGACATTGAGATTGCTGCTTTTCTCACAGCCACAATCAGTTGGGGCAATCGCAAATCTATTTTAGTCAGTGCGAATCGGCTCATGGAATACATGGATCATGCACCATTCGATTTTGTTATGCATGCAAAGCAGGAAGACTTTAAGTCGTGGAAACCTTCTATTCATCGAACCTTCATGAAGGAAGATGTTGCTTTTTTTGTTGACTCGTTGCGAAGAATTTATGTTGAAGAAGGTGGAATGGAAACGCTTTTCACCAAGGGATTTTCTCTTGGCGGGTCGAAGGAAGGCATAGAATATTTTAGAAGCATTTTTGTTGGAAGTGAATCGCACCGTGCCTTGAAACATGTTGCTAGTCCGGAACGAAACAGCACCGCTAAGCGCATTAATATGTTTTTACGATGGATGGTGCGTAATGATAATCGAGGAGTAGACTTCGGATTGTGGAAGGGAATTAGTCCGTCGCAATTGTCCATTCCTCTCGACGTCCATTCGGGAAGAACAGCGCGTATGTTCGGGTTGTTATCGCGAACTCAATCCGACTGGAAGGCTGTTGAAGAATTGGATCGTAATCTTCGTTTATACGATTCTGAAGATCCGGTGAAATATGACTTCGCGTTGTTCGGCTTGTCGGAAGCAGGATTTGAAAAATGAAGAAGGGCCATGTGGCCCTTCTTCTTATATTGAATTTGTAGAGGTTACGAAAGCATTTGTTGACGTAGTAAAAATTCGAATTGCGCGTTTTGTTTTTCAAGACGCTTGATTGAATTTTCTTTATCTGCCATTTCCTGATAGTTTTTAAATGCAGATTGTAGTGTTTCGTTCATTTCTTCCTTTTTGAAGGGCTTAGTGATTACGCGAAATACGCGAGCTTGATTGATGGCACTTAACATGGCTTCAGCGGTTATATTACCTGCAAGCAAAATGCGTTGTGCTTTCGGAAATTCTTGCGCCATACGTTGAAGGAAGTTTGTTCCAGACATACTTGGCATTTCTAAATTGGAGAGGACAACGTGGATGTTTTCCGACTGCATAATGTTATATGCATCGAATGGATCAGTTGCAGCAAACACATTGTAATCGTTACCGAAAAGTGATTTGAAGGAATGAAGTACCATCGCGTCGTTATCTAAACAAAGAACATTTACCATTGTGTTGGTTGTATTGGTGGGAGTGTTTGAATGTTTCATAGTTGAAGTATTTCGTCTCTGTTTAACGCTCGATGTTTTTTTTAGGTTTCGTTTTTCGGGAATTATTTTTAGAATTGTAGGAATCATGGGTGATTCGGGGCTTTTTATTTTGAAGTTCCGCGATAGCTTTGAGGAGGTTTTGTGTAGTTTGAATAGCCTCATCAAGCCTGGATTGAAGAATAGCATTCTCTTCCATCATGCGTTTGGTAATGGCGTTTGTCTCTTCAATGACTTCGGCTTTAATTTTTTCTACATCGACATGGGCGTATGCTTCCGACACCATAAGTAGAGCTGGAGTAACGCGATAGAGTTGCGCTAGTTTTTTGAAGTCATCGATTTTAACGTGTCGTTGTCCGTTTTCGAGACGGCTGTATTCCGACTGTGATATTCCCAGTTGATCTGCGATGTACTCTTGTTTGAAAGAGTAGAGCATTCTTAGTTGTTTAAGCTTTGGGTAGTTTGAGTTTCTGAAAACAGCTTTCATAGGAGATTTGGTTTTAGTTTTCCCAAAACTCATGTTTCAAAACCCCATCAAAATTGTTTTTCGAAATTTTCGAAAAGATTATTCCCCCACTCTCGAATAGATCAGCGCCTTAATTTTCTCAGGTATCGGCAGCAGACCCAGCTTTTGCGCTTGGTGGATGGCTTGGGTTTCAGAAAAAGGAATTTCTGTTACTTTAGATTGAGTCCATTTATTATAAGCCTCTCCAATCTTTTTTCTAACAGTTTTTGAAAAATAATCTCCGATTTGTTGTTCTGTAATATTTGATTCTAAACCGGAAATTTCCCGAATTTGACCGTTAACAGTAACAGAAACATCCTTATTTCTATCAGTGTATTGACGTTCATGAAGAAGGATGAGATATTTAATAGGAAAGTTGAGCAGTGCTGCATTCAGAATATAAGCGACACTATTCATTTGTTCTGTTTGGGTGAAGTCGGAAACAAATTTAGTGCTAACAATATCTGAAACCTCATCAGTGGCCACATTCCAAAAGTCAAAGTGCAAATTCGGAAATGACAAATCGATTTGAGCTTCGTCAATAGTTAAAAATGATTTTTTCTCAAGGCTTAATATTTGTTTTTGTAACGATTGATTTTTACTTTTTGGAAATGCCGCACGAAATTTCACTTTATAATGATCTTGATTTACTTTGAAAGTGAAACAAGGCAAACAAAGTACAGAGTATGCAACCCCAGCATATCTTATTACGTGAGGTAAATCTTCGGGATGGATGAAATTTTCTTCAGCAAAACCAAGAAACGCCTCAATGGTGAAATGTGTTGGCTCGATACCTAAGACTGATGATATTGAGTTCCCGACGTGAATATATTTTTGCTCTTTAGTGCTATAAATTGTTTGGAATTCATTTACACCAAGTTGGGTGTTATTGAGATATTCAATAATTGATTCATATGATTTTCCCTTTATATAGCTGCCCTCAGCTTCAGCTAAAATCTTAAGTGCAATGGCAGGATGATTAGTTTCAATCAAATTTTGAATTAGTTCAAATTTTGAATTAATGATTGAAGTAATATTCTCCGAAGTTTCAGATCCCAGTTCATTTTTCGAGTATTCGATAGCAATTTCTTTCCACGTTGGAAATTTGAGTGAAATTTCTTTTTGATCTAGATCAGAGCTCATATATGACAATAATATTTTTAATAAGTGTTTTCGTTCACTTGATGTTGTTGAAAAGCTAAGATATTAGGAATCATTTGAAATTACTAATACTCTATTTTGCATTATGGATAAATATGCGGAACAATCTAATAAGGTTGAGGATTTATTGCCAAGATTTGTGAGTGCCGAATTTGTAGCTCGAAATATCGGAAATTCGAATTTAGAGTTTTCTTACTTGCCCTTGCGTATTGAACAGATTGAAGAACTTAAGGATAATGTTGCCACAGAGGTATTAACTAGTGAATCTAAGAAGCTATTAGAAGGTGGTCTCTATGATATCCCAATAGAATATGGAACCTGGATGTTTTTTCCGCTTAGAAGAAAGTGTATTCAAATTTTGCCTAAGTCTGATTTTATCGAGTTAAGGACGTGTAGAAATCGTCTTAAGATCACTAGAGATGAGCAATTAGAATTGTCAAGAAAAATAATAGCGATAGTAGGACTTTCTGCAGGCAATGCTGTTGCCAATTCTCTAGCAACAGAGAGAATTTGTGGCAAAGTAATTTTATTCGATTTCGACAAATGTGAACTAAGTAACTTGAATAGGCTGAATGCAGGCCTATTCGACCTCGGGTTAAATAAATGCCTTATTACAGCGAATAGTATATTGGAAAAAGATCCATACATGGAAGTTGAGATTCATGATAATGGATTTGTTAATTCAGAGAATGATGCTGCAATAATTCAGTCTGTAGATTTAGTTGTAGATGAATGTGATTCATTCG
>JBILTF010000098.1:0-6741 GCA_044371675.1 Flavobacteriales bacterium | reverse complement strand
AACTTTTTCCGTGTGGAACCCACCAACGAATGTTACCGAGACATGGGGCATGCGAGCAACGGGGTTGCTGGATGCAGCATCGGCGTTACAAATATGGAAGACGCATTGAAACTATATTCGAATCTTTTGGGTTATAATGAAGTTGTTTTCGATAGAACTGGAACATTTAACGACTGGGGACATTTACCAGGCGGGAAAGAACAATATCGTCGCGTGCGCTTAAAGCAATCGGCCCCCACTGGAGGTGGATTTGCGCGAGTATTGGGAAGTACCTTTATAGAATTGGTTCAGACCCTTGACCGTGCGCCTGCGCGCACCTTCGAAGGACGTATTTGGGGCGATTCGGGGTTCGTTCATCTTGGGCTAGACGTTAAGGGAATGAAAAAATTAGGTTTGAATTTAGCCGAAAAGGGATTTGCATTTAGATGCGACAGCAATGACGCGCTTAGTATGGGACAGACCAAAGTGCATTGCACCTACATCGATGATCCAGATAGAACACTTATTGAACTGATCGAAGTTTACAAAGTTCCTATTGTAGAAAAGTGGGGAATCTTTTTGAATGTGGAAAAACGTGATCCACTAAAACCACTTCCGAACTTTATGTTGAACGCTTTGCGCTTTTCTCAGATTAAAGACTAGCGCGCAGCTTGTCGCTTCAAAATTTTCTTAAATAATTTCGGAAAGTAACGGTGTAAAAACAATGCACGTAATTCTTTTCCGCCTACGCCAAACTCTTCTTTTCCTGCAACTATCCCTGCTAAAATTTGATTCGCACATTGCTCCGGTGAAATGCCTTGCGCTTGATTATTATCCATTTCCCCGGAAGGATTTCCAGATTTATCGATGGCGTGTTTTGAAATTTCTGTTGCAATAAATCCAGGTGTTATCAGGGTAACGCGAATTCCTGAATCCTCCACTTCCATGCGTAACGAATCGAAGAAACCATGCAACGCGTGCTTCGTTGCCGCGTATGCAGAGCGCAGATAAAAACCCCACTTCCCTGTTAAACTGGATATAGTTACAATGTGCCCTGTCTTTCGAAATAACATTTGCGGAAGAACTGCCTTCGTCATTTGCACATGTCCGAAATAATTCACCTCGAAAATTTTCCGGTTATTCTCTATGGAAGTTTCAGAAGTCAATGAGCGCTGACTTATTCCTCCGTTGTTGAATAAAACATCTATTTGGAACTTCGACAATACATCATTCGACACTTCCCTAATGGATTCACCATCGGCTAAATCTAACGGGAAAACATGAACATTGTCAGAATCCGTGCAGGTCGCTTTAACACGCTCCAACTCTTCTCTTCTTCGTGATGAAATAATTACAACGGCTCCAGAGTCGCTGAAGGCTCTTGCCACAGCTTCGCCAATGCCGCTACTTGCGCCCGTAATCCAAACCACCTTATTTTGAAATTGTTTCACTTTAAAATCATTTCCGAGTTAAGAAAACTTAACTTTAGGTTAACCTTAAGTGTCTTTTATATCTTTAAAAGACTCCTACCTTCGTTCAGAATAACTCGCTTCAAAGATTGCAATAGAATGGCAAAAAAACCAAAAATACTTTGTGTAGATGATGAACAAGACATTCTTGACTTGCTCACATTCAATTTGGAAAAAGAGGGGTATGATGTCTGCACCGCGCTGAATGGAAGAAAAGGACTTGAAGTTGCGAAAAGAGAATTGCCCGACTTAATTATTTTAGATGTTATGATGCCCGAAATGGACGGCATGGAAACATGTAGAGAAATTAGAGAGATTCCCGCACTACAAAATGTAGTAATCACTTTCTTAACAGCACGAAACGAAGACTACAGTCAAATTGCCGGATTCGAAGCGGGAGCCGATGATTTTATAACCAAGCCTATTCGTCAACGGTTACTTCTATCCAAGATAAAAGCGTTGCTTCGCAGATCCGCTCCTAGTGACTTGAAAAAAGAAATGAGCATTGGAGGAATTGAAATTGATCGTGATAAATATTTAGTGACTAAAGACGGCGTTCATATTCAACTGCCAAAAAAAGAATTCGAACTTTTAGTTTTACTGTCTAGCGCACCAGGTCGTGTATTTACTCGAGAGAACATACTAAATTCTATTTGGGGAAATGACGTTATTGTGGGTGACAGAACCATAGACGTTCATATTCGCAAGCTGCGTGAAAAATTAGGTGACGAAAATTTTAAGACAATTAAGGGCGTTGGTTATAAATTCGAAGCCTGAATGTCCTAAATTCGAATTGTGAATATTCGAACTCCAAAACAAGTTGCATTAGTATCGGCTCTATTCGTTGTGTTGCCTCTGGCAACAGTGTACTTTCTCCTGGTCTATTTTCTTGAACGCGATTTCGAAATTGAATTACTGCTGCTATTCATAACGCTAGGTATGTCCATCACCTATTTCGTGGTGTACACATTCATCGAAAGATTCCTCTACAGCAAGGTGAAAGTCATTTACAAGACCATTCATTCCTTTAAAACACAAAGCGAAAAAAAAGGCTTGGAAATGGGCACTGATATATTGGCTGAAGTAAATCAGGACGTTGCGCATTGGGCTGAAGAAAAAATTGAAAAAATTAAAGACCTTCAAAACGCCGATAACTTCCGAAAAGAATTCGTTGGAAACCTTGCTCACGAATTAAAGACCCCTATTTTCAATATTCAAGGTTATCTCGATACCCTAGCCGAAAATGACGATATGGATCCTGACCTACGTCGGAAATTCCTCGATCGCGCCATTTCTAGCTGTGAGCGATTGGAACATTTAGTTTCTGACTTAGACGAAATTTCTCAGCTCGAAAGTGGTGCAATTATGTTAAAAGTTGTGCGATTCGATATTCTTCAACTCGCTCATGAAGTCTGTGATTCCCTGGAAAAATTAGCTTCTGAAAAAAAAGCAACCCTCTTTGTTAAGGACGGTCCTTTCAACGAATTGTGGGTAGAAGCCGATCGAAATAAAATTGAGCAAGTACTTATAAACCTCATCGTTAATAGCTTGAATTACGGTAACGAAGGCGGCGAAACCCGAATTCGGTTTTACGACATGAACGACAATATTTTGGTTGAAGTGGCCGACAATGGAATTGGAATTGCTAAAGAACATTTAGCCCGATTGTTCGAACGTTTTTATCGCGTTGATAAAAGTCGTTCTCGTCATGAGGGTGGCTCTGGTCTGGGTTTAGCGATATGCAAGCACATTATTGAAAGTCACCAGCAAACCTTGAGTGTAAGAAGCACCGAAGAAGTGGGAAGCACTTTTGGCTTCACCATTAAAAAAGCGAATTAACTTTTTGTGGCGCTTAGCATCCTTTACTTTTGTTGAAACAAAAATTCCCCGAGAAATCAATCTTGGGGTTTAGTCGTTTGATGAAGCATCTATGAAACCACGTCTTTCCGTTTGGGAAAAAGAAATAGCATCGATAGAAGGTAAAATTGCTGACGACAAAAGTAAGCTTCACCTAAAGGGACTTGCAGGAAGTGCTCCCGCATTTATTTGCAGCGCCTTTTACAGCTCTTCTCTGGTTACTCAATTGGTGGTACTCGATGACAAAGAAAAAGCAGCTTATTTCCTCAACGACCTTGAATCCATTTTAGAAATTGGTTCCGACGAAAAGGAACAAGAAAAAACTCCGGTCCTCTTTTTTCCCCGCACAGCAAGACTTGCGTACGATGTTGAAAACACTCAAAATGCAAATATTGCTATTCGCACAGAGGTGCTGAACAAACTTCAGAAGAATAGAAAAAACTACATCGTTGTATCATACCCAGAAGCGCTATTTGAAAAAGTAGTAACACATCACGAACTCGAGAAAAACACATTCAGCATTGATGTCGGTCAGTCGTATTCGATGGATTTCATTGATGAAGTGTTTGCTGAATTTCAATTTGAAAAAGTAGACTACGTATATGAACCTGGACAATACGCCGTGCGCGGAGGTATTGTCGATGTTTTCTCTTTCAGTTATGAATATCCCTACCGCATCGAATTTTTCGATGAAGAAGTAGAAAGCATTCGAAACTTCGATCCAGCTACGCAGCTTTCGGTAAACAAAATGACCAAAGCTGTTATTGTTCCCAACACCCATTCTAAACACTCCGAAGAAGTACGTATTGGTTTGCTTGATTTCCTTCCTACCAACACTGTTGTTTGGATGAGTAATACTGAATCTTCGCTTGCACAATTTCAGGCGGAAATGGAAAAAGCAGAAGAGCGATTCAACAGACTTTCAGATAATATCTCTCACGAAAAACCCGAATCCCTTTTCACTTCAAAACATGAATGGTTGAAGCAATTGGAAAACAAACGTCTGATTGAATTCGGAAGTAAAAGACAATTTTTAGGTGAGACAGAAGAGTTCCATTGTACCCCTCAACCTTCCTTCAACAAAAATTTCGAAATGCTTGCTGAGCATCTTGAAAACCTCATTCAGCAAGGATACAAAGCACACATTGTTGCAGGACAGTCGAAACAATTGGAACGACTCTATCAAATATTTCAAGACAAGAAAAAAGACATCGCTTACATTCAAGAAATTCTTGAAATAAGCGAGGGGTTCATGGATCAGAATAAAAAAATTCTGTACTACACCGACCACCAAATTTTTCAACGTTACCATCGATTTAAACTAAAAGAAGGATTCAAGAAAAATAAAGAAGCACTTACTCTCAAAGAAATTCTTGCGCTTCAGCCGGGAGATTTCGTGGTGCATATAGACCACGGAGTAGGCCAATTCAGTGGGTTACAGAAAATTGATGTGAATGGAAAAGAACAAGAAGCCATTCGTCTAACTTACAAAGGCGGAGATATTCTTTACGTAAGCATTCACTCGTTGCACCGCATTAGCAAGTTTTCTGGCAAGGAGGGAACTGCTCCTACCATGGACAAACTCGGAAGCAACGCTTGGCAGAACCTAAAGCGTAAAACGAAAACGAAGGTGAAAGAAATTGCCTTCGATTTAATTAAGCTTTATGCAAAACGGAAGTCAACAAAAGGATTCGCCTTTCAACCCGACACCTATATGCAAACCGAATTGGAGGCTTCTTTTATGTATGAAGACACTCCCGATCAATACAAAGCTTCTGTTGCCGTGAAAGAAGATATGGAAGCGGCATTCCCGATGGATCGCTTGGTCTGCGGAGATGTTGGATTTGGAAAAACAGAGATTGCTATTCGCGCAGCATGCAAAGCTGTTGCAGACGGAAAGCAAGTGGCTGTGCTTGTTCCGACAACCATTCTTTCCATTCAACATTACAAGAGTTTTAAATCTAGATTGAAAGATTTCCCGGTAAACATTGAATACATTAATCGTTTCAAAACAGCGAAACAAAATTCAGAGACACTTGAGAAAGTGAAAACCGGAAAAGTAGATATACTCATTGGCACTCACGCCATACTCGGAAAACGTGTGGTCTTTAATGATCTTGGATTGATGATTATTGATGAAGAACAGAAATTCGGAGTAGCGGCGAAAGACAAATTGAAATTACTTCGTGCGAATGTAGATGCGTTAACCTTAACAGCCACACCTATTCCAAGAACGTTGCAGTTCTCATTAATGGGAGCGCGTGACTTAAGTATCATTCAAACTGCACCACCGAATCGCGTTCCCATTCGGACCGAATTAATTCCATTTGGAGAAGAAATTGTTCGCGATGCCATTAGCTACGAAGTGCAACGAGGCGGACAAGTTTTCTTCGTGCACAACCGCGTTCAGAACCTTCGCGAAATGGCAGGATTGATTCAACGCGTGTGTCCAGACGTGCGCATTGGCATTGGCCACGGACAATTGAGTGGCGAGGACTTGGAAGAGGTGATGAACAAATTTATTGAAGGAGAATTCGACGTGCTCGTTTCCACTTCCATTGTTGAAAGTGGAATTGATATTCCGAATGCGAACACCATTATCATTAACGATGCGCACCACTTCGGAATGAGTGATCTGCACCAATTGCGCGGACGTGTAGGTCGAAACAACAAGCAAGCATTTTGTTATTTGTTAAGTCCGCCTACCCATATGCTTACCGACGATGCGAAAAAACGATTGACAGCTATTGAACAGTTCTCTGATCTTGGATCGGGAATGCACATTGCCATGCGCGACCTAGACATTCGCGGCGCAGGTAATTTGTTAGGCGGAGAACAAAGCGGATTCATAAATGAATTGGGATTCGAAACGTATCAGAAAATTTTAGATGAAGCACTTCAAGAATTGAAGCAAGAGCACTTCCAAGAATTGTACGAAGAGGAAATGAATAAGAGCGCTACGTTCGTTAAAGATACTGTTCTTGAAACCGACTTCGAATTGCTTATTCCTGATGAATATGTTGGAAATATTTCCGAACGTATTGCCCTCTACAAAGCGCTCGACGATATGGAGAAGGAAGAAGAAATTCAGAAATTCTCAAAAGATCTTGAAGATAGATTTGGTCCTATTCCGAAGCCCGTTATTCAATTGATAGATACCATGCGCTTGCGATGGAAAGCGCGAGAAATTGGATTCGAAAAGCTGGTTTTGAAGAGTGGTAAAATGATCGGTTATTTCATTTCGAAACAAGACTCACCGTTCTACCAAAGCGAGGCATTCACGCGCATTTTGAACTTCATTAAACTCAATCCGGTTGCTGGAAAAATGTACGAGAAAGACGAGACGCTTCGCATTGCATTTCCAGATGTAAGCAACATGGACAAAGCCAATCGCTTGTTGAACGCGCTAGCCGAAGGTTCTAAATTGTAATCAAGC
>JBILTF010000032.1:0-22972 GCA_044371675.1 Flavobacteriales bacterium | reverse complement strand
ATTCGAGAAGAAGTTGACGGAGGAGTAATGTTGCAAAGCAACTAATGCCTTTCAGGCGAATGTTGCAGAGCAACGAATGTTCGAAGAACGAATGCCTTCGGCGAATGCTTCGCGAATGTCTTTGACTATAAGCAAAGTTAAGAGAAGGGAAGAAAAGGTAAGAGAGGGGAAGAATTTCTTCTACGAGGGTTTAACAACTATTTTCTACAACATTTTTTTCAATTCCTTCTTCAACTCTGGAAGATTCTTCCGAACAATAGCATAGACTTCTTCATGCGAAATATCGTCGTAACCGTGAATGAGTTTGTTGCGAGTGCCGATAATTTTATCGATGTCGGTTATTGCAATATCTGGAGAAATGTTTTTTAATCTTTTTGCAGCTTCGCCCAAAATGGTGAGATTCCATTCAACTGCGGCTTGGATTAAGAAATCTTTTTTGTAGGCATGAAATGATTTTACGGGACGCATGAATGTTTGAATTTTTACAATACAATTCATCATGTGTCGCACATAAAGTCTTGGATTTTCTTCTCCATATATGCGCGTGCTGTTCTCACTTACTTGCGAAAAGAAGGCGGGGTTTTTAATGTGACTGTAGCTAATTAAATCAACCTCTCGCTCGAATAATTTTTGCAGCGAGAAACTCAATTCGTTCATGTTCATTCCAAGTTGAAGGGGTGTTATTTTCTCTTTAAACTGAACCATGATATCCACATCGCTTTCTTTCGAAAAATTATCCGATCTCCCTGAACCGAATAACCACGCGTCGCTTACATCGAATTGTTCGAGTAGCTGATACACTTGCAGCATTTTCTGGGTTATTTCCTTTGCGATTGGCATGGTGTAAAATTACGAATTCAATTTGAAAAATTTGGAGGATGTTATGCGGGAATATGCCAAATGCCCGAAGGGCGAATGTTGCAAGCAACTAATGTTGCGGAGCAACTAATATTGCGGAGCAACGAATGTTTTCAACGAATGCCCTACGGGCGAATGCTTCGCGAATGTCTTCGACCAAAAGAAAAGGTAAGAAAAGGTAAGATATATGGTCGAATAATCATTCGACTTGGGGTGCGAATAGTTAAGATGTTTATATTCGCGAAAAATATTTTTATGATGTCATTCTTGAAGTCTTGGTCGGCGTTTGTTATTGTTCTTTCGTTAACACTTTTTGGATGTAAGAAAGACAATGAAGAAACGTGTGAGACGCAAACCATAAAAGTGGCAGCCTTGCTTTCAAAAACAGGAGAGTGGTCGAACTTAGGAATTTCGTCAGAAGCTGCTTTGCAAATTGGTGTATCAGAAATCAATCAGGATTTCGAAAACAGAGGATTGCCTTATCGATTTGAATTGAGTGTATTCGACACCGAATTAATTCCAAGCATTGCACTTCAGAAGATGGAGTACCTCGCTTCGAATAATTTTCGCTTAGTAATTGGCCCGCAATCAAGTTCCGAAATGGCTGGGGTGAAGGCCATTGCAGATAGCCTTGGTATCTTAGTTGTTAGTCAAGGAAGCACCGCAAGTTCATTGTCTCTTGCAAACGATGCCTTATACCGCTACGTTCCCGGTGATCAGATTGAAGGCGCTGCCATGGCGAACACCATGATTACCTCAGGAAAGCAGGCACTTGTAACACTCGCGCGAAATGATGTCGGGAACGTTGGACTTCAAAATTCATTGAATACGTATTTTGCTAATTTTGGTGGAACCGTTGTTTCGGCGGGGACTTATGAACCACTAACAACAGACTACAGCGTAGCATTGGCCGAAGTGAAAAGTCAAATTATTCAATATTCCGCTACATACAGTAGCTCGCAAATCGCTGTCTATCTTGCTTCTTTCGATGAGGCCGTTGAATTATTTAATCAAGCTTCAGGAGATGCAGTTTTATCGAGTGTCAACTGGTACGGCGGAGATGGATTCATTAAAAATCAAGCTTTGTTGAACGATCCGTTGGCAGCTCAGTTCGCTTTCGCAGCATCTTTCTTCAGTCCTGAATTTGGATTGCCGACTTCAGCTCAAAATATTTGGAGTCCACTTTTAACAAGCATCTTTAATGCATGCGGACAAGAAGCAGATGCTTTCACATTAAGTGCTTATGATGCATTGAAGGTTATGGCCAAGGTGGTTGAGCAGAACGAGGGAATTCCTGCAACAGGTTCCTCTCTTTTCGATTCATTTATGTCTTTATCGAATACACATGAAGGTGCCACAGGGTCAATAGTATTGAATGCAAACGGAGATCGCGCAAACGGTTCGTTTAATTACTGGGGATTGGCTTTTGCAAACGGAGTTTATACCTGGAATTTGGTAGGGCAGTCGGAATAAAATAAGAGAGGTTAAGCGAAGGTAAGAGAAGGTAAGAGAGGGGAAGAATGTCTTTGACGAATGCTTCGCGAATGTCTTCGACGAATGCTGCGCGAATGCTGCGCGAATGGTAAGAATTCATAGGGTCGAAATATTTTCGACCTATGAAAAGGTATAGGGTCGAATTATCATTCGACCTCTGATATTTGCAAAAATAAAATTAAGATGAAATCGAATTATTTGAAAATATTTTCAGCGCTGATTTTGCTTGCTGTGTTTAGTGGTTGCGGAAATGAAGAGAAGACGAATGGTTTGAATCAAAATAGTTTTTCTGAATATTTCACTTACTCAAATGAAGTTGAAGGCGGCGGAGTGAAGATGATTCCAATTGAAACTCCGGTTGGAGCGTTTAACGTTTGGACGAAGCGTTTTGGAAACAATCCGAAGATTAAGATTTTACTTTTGCACGGTGGTCCTGCCATGACGCACGAATACATGGAATGCTTCGAGACGTTTTTTCTTCGCGAAGGATTCGAGTTTTATGAATACGATCAGCTGGGTTCTTATTACAGCGATCAGCCAACAGATAGCAGCTTGTGGACCACCGAACGTTTTGTGGAAGAGGTTGAACAAGTAAGAAAGGCCATTGGTGCCGATCAATCGAATTTTTATGTCCTTGGAAATTCTTGGGGAGGAATTTTAGCCATGGAATACGCGTTGAAATATCAGAATAATTTGAAAGGACTCATTGTGGCAAACATGGTGGCGAGTGCTCCGGAATATGGAAAGTATGCCGACGAAGTATTGGCTAAACAAATGAACCCGGAAGTACTTGCGGAAATCAGAGCGTTAGAAGCGAAAAAAGATTTCGCCAATCCGAGATATATGGAGTTGTTAATTCCAAATTATTACAACGAACACATTTGCCGATTGAAAGAATGGCCAGACGGATTGAATCGCGCCATTAAACACGCCAACAACACAGTCTATACGTTGATGCAAGGCCCGAGTGAATTCGGAATAAGTGGTCGTTTGGCAACATGGGACATTAAAAATCGGTTGCATGAAATTGCAGTTCCAACCTTAATGATTGGCGCGAAATACGACACCATGGATCCGGCCGCTATGGAAGAGCAAAGTAAAATGGTTCAGAAAGGGACGTTCTTATACTGCCCTAATGGAAGTCACCTTTCCATGTGGGACGATCAGCAGATTTTTATGAATGGTGTTGTTTCGTTTGTTCACGAAATTTCAAATCAATAACAAGACATAGGGTCGAAATATCATTCGACCTGGGTAAGATTATTATGATAGCATTGCAGCTTGAATAGCGAAAAGGACAAGACTTAAAATCATTCCAACGATAAAAAGAGCTGAGCTTAATTTTAGGAAAGGGTATTTTCGTGTGGCAAGCACTCTTCCAATTTGGTATATATCTCTGACCATGGCTTCCTGAACACCTTCTTTCGTTGACATAATGTCCATCATATTACTCTGATATTCATCATGGGAATATGCAACGAAATGCATGAAAAAAAGCGGATTGAAATTTTTAGAACTAAATGCTGGACGTTTCTGAGGCAAAGACAAAGGAGCCACAACAAAAATTGCAGTAATAATGCATAATGTTGAAGTAGCTAACAAGGACCAAACTCCCCAATACTCAACCGCGGTCTCCAATCGCCCCAATGTAATTGAGAAAATAATGCAATTACTGGCAATAATAATATTTGCTTTCTGATCTGCAAATGAACTTAGTTGAACGTGGTGTTGTTGCGTGGTGCGCAGCAGATACATCCAGTTAGTGCCATCTTGATTTTCCTTACTCATGGCTGCGAATTTAACTTCTCAACATTAACTTAATGTTAAGTTTATTTGAAGTTACCTATTTTTCTGAATCCCATCTACCTTCACCACAACTAATCAACAATCCATGTTTACCAAAGTTTCAGTTTCTACCATTTATAGTTGTTCATTGGAACGAGCTTTTAAAACACCCATGCTAATAGATGTTTCAAGAGTGCACACAGGAATGGGAGTAATGCCTGCAATTACCCATTCTTCTGATGATGAGGACTGGGGAGTTCCTGGTTCAACGAAGAAGGTTTACGCGACTAAATCCATAGCTTCAAAAGCTGGATACGCCTCTATGGACAAGGTTCTTGAGCGTATTGAAAATGTATACTGGAAAATTGAAGTCAGCGATTTTCAGAGTTGGATGCTTGGCTTTTACAAATTTGAAGGCGAATGGAAAACAACCGAACTGTCGCCAAACAACATTCAAATCGACTACACCTACACCCAGTATTTCAAAACGCCTTTTTTGTATCCACTTAACTGGATGTTCACGCATCTTTTTTGGAAGAAATACATGAAACAAGTTTTGGAGAATATTCGAATCATTGCAGAAAGCGACGAGCCCATTCCGAATAAATAAGTCTTGAGTTTTTAGTGAAAATTGAATATTGAATATCTTTATTCAACCTTAACTAATTATGAACAAGCCACAAATTCTCTTCTTGTGTTTTTTGTGCCTGTCGCAGACTTTGTTCGCGCAGAAGAATCTATTCCAAAACACCAACTTGGGTAGTGAATCGAAATTAGATTTATCTGAGGCTGAAGAAGACCTTCATGCGCGCAAAGAGAGGTCTGCAGTATTTAAATTTTCCGACGGAAGAATAATTACCCAAAATTCGCTGAGTCCTATTCATTTCAAAAATGAAAATGGAGAGTGGGTGCCCATAACAAGATCGTTTCAACGAAATGAAAATTCAATTTCGTTCAACGAACAGCAGCTTCCCATTGAAATCTCAACGGCCGGATTCATTAAACTGAATTCGAAAAGCACGGAGTCTGTATCGTACAGACCGAGCTTGTTTCAGAATAATTTCAACCTAAATAATTTAGTTGGAAAAGATGGCGTGTTGGAATACCGCACGGAAGGTTTCCTTCAAAAAATAGATGTTCGAAACAATGCGGTGAAGTCTTCGCTATTCATCGAGAGTGCGCCTTCTTGCGAGAAAGGTGAATTTATTGTCAATGAGGAATTGATGGTTCCGAGCGGTTCCAAATTGAATTTCAATTCAGAAAAAGGGAAATGGATAAACGGATTGTGGAAGGGAAGCGTTGAAATTCTCAATGAAAAAAATGAAGTTATTTCGACATTAGGCGGCGCCATTTGTATTGACGACCAAAAGGAGTTCTTTCTGGCGAGCTATTCGTTTAGCCCCATTCAGAATAATAAGATAAAAGTGAGCATACACATTGAAGAACAATGGTTAACAGCAACTTCAAGGTCTTACCCTGTGGAAATTGATCCGCTGGTGACAGGTCCAATTTCTGTTTGGAATGGTGGATACATGCCTTCTTGCTTTATGCCGCAGTACAATGTGGATAGCTTGCTAGTCAACGTTCCTGGCGGAGTGACCGTGACAGGACTGTTGGTTCAAGCCAGTTATTATGCTGACCCTTTTTCGGCAGCGTGGATGTCTGATGGGTCTATGTACTTCAGCACAGAATGCGGACAAACAACGGAATTTACGGTAACAGGGGCCAACGCGAATCTGGCTGGAACTGCATATCTTGAGGACTACGACATGCGCAATCCGTTGATGTGTTGCTACGTTCCAACATGCGCCGATCAGAATTTTTATTTGCGCATGCATCTGGGAAGATCGTTTATGAACGATGGCTGCAATATCAATTATATCTACTACGATCAGTTTTCACTTTGGCCGTTTATGGCTTACGTTGAAGGGCATACGATTGAAACGTTTGGAAGTGAATGGTCTGTGCCTAGCACCGCCACATGCACGAGCAACTGCGAAGTAACAGGAACGATTCGCATGAAATACGGCGTTCCTCCGTATACCATAACTCATCCGTGGATGACCGGCAGCATTGTAACGGGCACAGCCCAACCCTGTAACATCGGAAACTCTTCGAAGCAATTGCAATTGAGCATTCCGAACTGTCCAGATTACTGCAACACAGATCCGACGTTAGACATCCCAACTCCCCTGGTATTGGACGCCTGTGGTTCTCAAATTATTGGGGTAACGCCTGCGGTTCTAAATAGAAAACCTGCTCCGGATGTTTCCCTTTTACCTGCGAATTTAGTGGTTTGCAACAACGAACCCTTTGATGTAACCGTTCAATCTTGCCTTCCCAATGCAACGATTACCTGGGCAGGAAATGGACAAGTGGGGAACACCTCTTTCACTTCTCAGTTCTTTGTTTCGGACACAACGAGTGTTGATGTTTCATACAGCGCCTTTGCCGAATTGAATGGTTGTTTCTCAGATACGATACAATATTTGGTGAATGTTCAACCGACAATTGATGCGAGCTATTTGGCAAATCCGAATCCGGTAGTGGTTTATAACGACGTGCAGTTCACCGATGTGTCGAATGCCTATGTCTCGAATATTGTTGGGTCGGTATGGGATTTTGGAGACGGAAATTCAAGTTCGGGTTCTTCGGTGGTTTATTCTTATCCTGTTCCTGGCGTTTACAACGTTTGTTTAACAACAACAACAGATGCCAATTGCACTTTAGAGTATTGTCAGGATTTTCTTGTTGTCCCCGCCACAATAACTCCCATAAACATTATCACTCCCAACGGAGATAATTTCAATGACGTTCTTGAATTTCAATACTTGGAATTTTATTTGAGCAATCGATTGGAAGTCTTCAACCGATGGGGAACAAAGGTTTTTGAAGCTTCTCCTTATTTGAATAATTGGAGCGCTTCGGAACTTTCTGATGGCACTTATTTCTATACACTTTACGTGAATGAAGGACAGCAGATTGAAAGCGATTTGATGATTAAGAGAGACTGATAAAAGAGGATAAGAGAAGGTAAGAAAGGGGAAGAAAAGGTAAGAATGCCTTCGGGAGAATGCGCGAGCACGAATGTTTGCGACGAATTATTAAGCAATAAGAAAAATAAATGTCTAAATTTATTTCATGAAAAAACTAATTTTTTGGAGTGCCTTATCGGTCCTATTGTTTGCGGGATGCAAAAAAGATGAAGTGGTAAATAGTCAAGTCGAAGTCATAAAAATTGCCGGACTATTTTCTGAAACAGGAGGGTTATCTAACTGGGGATTGACATCTGAAGCCGCAATTCAAATTGCGATTGATCGAATTAATGACGATTTTGAAAGTCAGGGTGTACTTTATCGTTTCGAATTGACATCTTACGATACACAACTTGATCCAGCCAAAGCTATTCTTGCAATGAATAGCATAGCCGCAAGCGGATGTAAACTAGTCATTGGCCCGCAGACGAGTTCGGAGCTTCTAGCAATAAAATCTTTCGCGGATAGCTTAGGTATTTTAGTTGTTAGTCCTACAAGCACAGCGGCCTCTTTGGCAATTCCGAACGATATGGTATTTCGGTTTTCACCCGGACAGACGATTTTAGCGGCCGCCATGTCGCAGTCATATATCAATCAAGGAAAACAGGCCTTAATTATGATTGCTAGAAATGATGCCGGAAGTACTGGGCTTCAAACGGCTCTGGCCAGCCATTTCACCAATGCTGGAGGTGTGGTAATAGAGGCGGGATTCTTCAACGGCAGCGATACTGATTTTTCTACTGTCTTGGCTGAAGTGAAAACTCAAATTTTGAATTTATCGTCAACTTATAGTAATGCACAAATTGGCGTTGTAACGTCATCTTTTGATGAAACAACATTGATATTTAATCAGGCTGCTTCTGATCCAATTCTTTCAACTGTGAATTGGTTCGGTGGAGTTGGATTCTTTAAAAATCAAGCTCTGATGAATGATCCAATCGCCGCTCAATTTGCTGTGAATACTCAGTTTTATAGTCCAGGATTTAGTTTGCCTTTCTCTGAACAAAACGTTTGGGAGCCTCTGCTCGCAAATATTTACAGCACAACAGGTATTCAAGGCGCTGCTGCGACTATGTGTGCTTATGACATAATGAGTGTATTCGGAAAAATGGTTCGAGATTACAACACAGTTCCCTCGAACGCTGAAGCTAAGCAATCTGCGTTTCAAGCATCAGCGAATTCATTCTTGGGTGCTACAGGACTCATTACACTAGATGCAAATGGCGATCGTTCCAACGGCGTATTTGATTTTTGGGGATTGCAAAACAACAACGGAACTTACGAATGGGTTTTCGTAGGGCAGTCGGAGTAAGCTTTAACAAAAGGTAAGAGAAAGTAAGAATGCCCTTCGGGCTAATGTTTTCAACGAATGCCTGCGGCGAATGTCTTCGACTGTTAATCAAAAAAAAACACTAGTTCCAATTACGAAGTAGGAATAAAACCGAAGGTTTTCCAATTACGCAGTAGGAATAAAATCTTCGATTTTCCCTGCTTCTTTCAAACGAACACCTTTCTCCGTATGCTGCAAAGTACAACATTCATTCACGCTGTCGTGTTCGAAGAAGAGCACGTAACCGTTGTCTGCAGCGGTGTTTAGGAAGAGCTCTTTTTCAGATAGGGTTAGAAGCGGGCGAGTGTCGTAACCCATCACATAGGCGAGGGGAATGTGTCCGACAGAGGGGAGAAGATCGGCCATGAAGACCACTGTTTTTCCCATATAGGAAATATGCGGAATCATCATGCTGTCGGTATGTCCGTCTACAAACAACACATCGAATCCAAGCGGAGTAGGCGATACATTGTTCACGCGTTCAATGAAATTCAATTGTCCGCTTTCTTGAATCGGTAAAATATTATCGGAAAGGAAACTGGCTTTTTCTCGTGGATTAGGCTCTGTGGCCCACTTCCAGTGGTTTTCGTTGCTCCAGAATTTCGCATTTGGAAAGGCAGGCTGAAAATGTTCGCGGGTGGAATTGTATTCTATACTTCCGCCGCAATGGTCGAAGTGCAAATGCGTGAGCAGCACATCGGTGATGTCGTTTCTATGAAAGCCTTTCAGGGCAAGCGATTGATCTATGGTTAAGGTGTCTTGCAAGTGATAGTGCGAAAAGAATTTTTCACTTTGCTTGCCGCCAATGCCCGTGTCTACAAGGGTCAGACGATCGCCGTCTTCCACCAACAAACAACGCATGGCCCAGGTGCAAAGGTTCAGTTCGTCGGCCGGATTGGTCTTCTGCCACAGCTGTTTCGGCACAACGCCGAACATGGCGCCGCCGTCTAATTTGAAAAATCCAGTGTCTATAACATGTAGTTTCATGGTGCAAATGTAATAGCGATTGTCTCGCGTTCCATTTGTACCTTTGCGCCTTAGAAACTAAACATGGATCATACGTCGTTATTCAGTATTTCTCCTATCGATGGCAGATACCGCCATCAGACAGAAGACCTGCAACAATACTTTTCAGAATTCGCCCTCATCAAATACAGAGTTTGGGTGGAAGTGGAATACTTCATTGCACTTTGCGAACTTCCGCTGCCGCAATTGACCAGCGTTACACCTGATACATTCGTTCACTTGCGCGACATCTGCGCGAACTTCTCGCAGGAAGATGCACAATGGATCAAGGACAAAGAGAAGATTACGAATCACGACGTGAAGGCCGTTGAGTATTTCATTAAACACAAAATGGATGAAATGCAGTTGGGCGCGGTGAAGGAATTCGTTCACTTCGGCTTGACTTCTCAAGATATCAATAACACTGCTATTCCAGCTTCGTTCCGCGACTCGTTAGAGAATGTATACATTCCTAAAA
This sequence comes from Flavobacteriales bacterium, assembly GCA_044371675.1. Lineage (GTDB taxonomy): Bacteria > Bacteroidota > Bacteroidia > Flavobacteriales_D > Sanyastnellaceae > CAIZGX01. The sequence goes on along the minus strand of JBILTF010000032.1, from coordinate 12,987 downwards.
TCGATGAAGTGATGCATCACTTGGCCGAGAGAAGTAAGGAATGGAAAGACGTACCTATGTTGGCGCGTACACACGGTCAGCCGGCTTCTCCAACCCGTTTAGGAAAAGAGTTTTTTGTTTTTGTGGAAAGATTGGAAGAGCAGTTGCAGCAATTGGAAAACATTCCGGTGGCCGCGAAATTCGGAGGAGCAACAGGAAACTTCAACGCACATCATGTCGCTTATCCGCAAGTAGATTGGGTTGAATTCGCCAATGATTTTTTGGGTGAAAAGCTTCGCCTATCGCGCTCGCAATACACCACACAAATTGAACACTACGACCACATGGCCGCGTCGTTCGATGGATTGAAAAGATTGAATACAATCCTCATGGATTTGTCTCGTGATATCTGGTCGTACATCAGCATGGATTATTTCCGTCAGATTGTGAAGGAAGGTGAAGTTGGTTCTTCAGCCATGCCGCACAAAGTGAATCCAATTGACTTTGAAAACGCGGAAGGAAATTTAGGAATTGCGAACGCCTTGTTTGAACACTTGGCTGCGAAGCTTCCTGTAAGCCGCTTGCAGCGTGATTTAACGGACAGCACAGTTCTTCGCAACGTGGGTGTCCCTATGGCGCATACAATCATTGCGTTGAATTCTATATTGAAGGGATTGGGTAAGTTGAAGTTGAACGAAGCGAAGATTGCAGCTGATTTGGAAAACAATTGGGCAGTTGTTGCTGAAGGAATTCAAACTGTTCTTCGCAGAGAAGGATACGAAGCTCCTTATGAAGCATTGAAGAATTTAACTCGCGGAAAAGATCGCATTGAAGAATCGGACATTCATGCATTCATTGATATTCTTGAGGTTTCCGACGCCATTAAAGCTGAGTTGAAAAACATTCGTCCCGAAAATTATACTGGAATAGACTTAATGTCTGATCACGAATGAAGTCATTCCGCGCCATATTCTCATTGCTAGGCGACTACAAAGTATCGTTGGTGTGGAATTTTTTCTTCAACATACTCAACGCTATTTTTTCGTTGTTCACGTTCTTGAGCGTTGTCCCGTTTTTGTATGTGTTGTTCGAAGTGAATCAAGGTGGAAGTGCACCGATCTCTCAAGCCAAAGGATTGTGGGATCAGTTCAAAGGTCAGTTGAACGGTTCCATCCTCGAGCATGGAAAACCGCATGTTCTTCTGCTTATGTGTTTGTTCATTGTAGCTCTCGCTTTGCTGAAGAATACCGTGAATTACATTTCACTTTTAAGCATAGCTAGAATTCGAACAGGTGTATCAAGAGATCTTCGGAAGAAGATGTATCAAAAAGTTCTTCGTCTTCAATTGGCTTTCTTTTCGAATGAAAGAAAAGGCGATTTGATTTCACGCATGACGAACGACTTGAATGAAATTGAGTTCTCGGTTATTGGTGCGTTAGAAGCGTTGTTGAAGTCGCCTGTGTTGGTTTTCTTTTCGCTCATTACCTTGGTGTTAATGAGTTGGAAGCTCACGCTGTTCGCGTTCATTTTCCTTCCAGTAAGTGGATACCTGATTGCGCGTATTGCGAAGAGTTTGAAGAACGCAGCGAAACGCAGCAAGTCGAATCTTGGAGATTTGATAGCATTGCTAGACGAAAGCTTAACGGGTATTCGTGTCATTAAAGTTTTTAACGCCGAAGATCATTTCGAAAAGAAATTCGACGAGACCAACGAAGGATATTCTCGTCTCATGCACAAGTTGTATAAGCGCGAATACTTGGCTTCGCCTATGTCGGAATTTATTTCGCTCATGGTTATTAGTGTTCTGCTTTATGTTGGAGGAACAATTGTTTTCAGTGGTGAAATAAGTGGCGAATTGCTCATCGGATATTTGGTTGTCTTCTCGCAGATTATTCAACCCGCGAAGCAATTCAGCGATGCGATTTTCAAAGTGAACAAGGGAATGGCAAGTCTAGAGCGCATTCGCGAAGTCTTGCATGCCGAAGAAACTGTTTTAGATAAATCAGATGCAGTGGAACTTTCCACTTTCAGCGAGCGCATATCATTTGAAGGTGTAAGTTTCAAGTATGGTGAAGAGGAAGTGTTAAAGAACATTTCCTTCAACATTGAAAAAGGTCAGACTGTTGCGCTTGTTGGTTCTTCAGGCAGTGGAAAAACGACTGTGGCTATGTTACTTGCGCGTTTTTATGATCCCACTTCAGGAATTATAAACATTGACGGTGTTGCCATAACGCATTTGAAAACGAAATCGGTTCGTGCGCAGATGGGCATGGTGACCCAAGATGCTTTGTTGTTCAACGACACCGTTGCGAACAACATTGTTCTTTCCGAATCGCATACGAATGAAAAGCTTATGGAAGCTGCACGTGTTTCAAATTCACTTGAATTCATTGATGAATTGGAAAATAAATTCGAAACGAATATTGGTGACGGTGGAATGCGCTTGTCGGGCGGACAAAGACAGCGTTTGTCTATTGCACGGGCAATCTATAAGAATCCGTCTATTTTGATTTTAGACGAGGCCACTTCGGCGCTGGATACGCAGAGCGAGAAGTACGTCCAAGATGCCATTTCGAAAATGATGGAGAATCGGACAGCGTTGGTGATTGCTCACCGTTTGAGTACCATTCAGCAAGCCGATTTAATTTTGGTGATGCAGGCTGGAGAAATTGTGCAGCGCGGAACACACAAAGAACTAATTTCGCAAGAAGGGCTGTACAAGACCCTTGTTGAAATGCAAGAATTATAAGACTATGTTAGCACTACTTAGAAAAGAGATTCGCTCATTTTTAACATCGTTAATCGGGTACATTGTTATTGCAGTGTTCTTGATTGTGACTTCCTTGTTCATGTGGGTTTTTCCTGGCGCTATGAATGTTATGGACGCTGAATATGCGACCTTGGACACCTTGTTTTACATTGCTCCCTGGGTGTTCTTGTTTCTTATTCCAGCTATTACCATGCGATCATTGGCAGAAGAGCAAAAGGAAGGAACATTGGAACTGCTCATGACAAAACCCATTACTGATCTTCAAATTATTTTAGCGAAGTACTTAGCCGGATTGTTAGTAGTTGTGATTGCTATTTTTCCAACCTTAGTTTATTTCCTTTCGGTTTATCTATTGGGAAATCCGGTTGGAAACATTGATGTAGGCGCAACCTGGGGTTCTTATTTGGGACTCATCTTCTTGGCGAGCGTTTATGTGAGCATTGGAATCTTCGCTTCGAGCTTAACTAAGAATCAGATTGTGGCGTTCTTAATTGCAGCGCTTATTAGTTTTGTTATGTATTCAGGATTCCAATCGTTGGGAACCTTCAACTTATTCGGATCGTTAGATAGATTCATTATTCGCTTGGGAATGGAAGACCATTACTCGGGCATGAGCATTGGATTAATTGATTCGCGCGACGTTCTCTACTTTGTAGGAGTAAGCGCATTTTTTGTTGTTTTGACGCGTTTGCGCTTACAATCGAGAAACTGGTGAGTTAGTGTAAAAAGTACACTAATATTTTGGTAAACAACATTTATAGTTAAATTCGCAATCGTAATAAAACGAACCATGAGAGAAATTCAATTCCGTGAAGCCATTTGTGAGGCCATGTCAGAAGAAATGCGCAGAGATGAAACTGTGTTTTTGTTGGGAGAGGAAGTCGCAGAATACAATGGGGCTTACAAGGCTTCGAAGGGAATGCTCGATGAGTTCGGTGCAAAGCGTGTAATAGATACACCTATTGCTGAATTGGGTTTCTCGGGTATTGCAGTAGGTGCTGCAATGAATGGACTTCGTCCGATTGTTGAATTCATGACTTGGAACTTCGCCATTCTTGCGGCTGACCAAATCATTAACTCAGCAGCGAAGATGTTACAGATGAGCGGTGGACAATACAATGTGCCAATCGTTTTCCGCGGTCCGAACGGAACTGCGGGGCAGTTAGCCGCTACACACAGCCAAAGCTTTGAATCTATGTACGCACACGTTCCAGGATTGAAAGTAATTACGCCTTCGAATCCGTATGATGCGAAAGGTTTGTTAAAAGCTGCTATTCGCGATAACGATCCTGTTGTATTCATGGAATCTGAGAGGATGTATGGCGACAAAGGAATGATTCCCGAAGGAGAGTACATTATTCCAATTGGAGTGGCAGATATCAAGCACGAAGGAACTGATGTGACGTTGGTTTCTTTCGGAAAGATTATGAAGACTGCTTTGTTGGCTGCTGAAGAATTAGCGAAAGAAGGAATCTCTGTTGAAGTAATTGACTTGCGCACTATTCGTCCACTTGATATTGATTGTATCATTAACAGCGTGAAGAAGACGAACCGTTTAATTATTTTGGAAGAGAGCTGGCCAGTGGCGAGTATCTCAACTGAGATTTCTTATCGTGTTCAGCGCAATGCGTTCGATTACTTGGATGCGCCTATTCGCAGAGTTACACAAACAGACACTCCGTTTGCATTCGCAACTTCATTAATAGATGCAGCTCTTCCGGGTGTTGACGATGTTGTTCGCGCAGCGAAGGAAGTTTGTTATAAGGCTTAATCCTAAGGAAGGTTAATTCCTTCCACACAATTCTCTAAACTCGCAATACTTGCATTTGCTCTCACTATCCGTTTGAGTGAATTCGTCTTTGCCAACAGGTGTGTTGTTCTCAATATCGCGATTCAGTTGCTGCATAGCTCGTGTTTCCGCGTACAAGTCATCTTTGAAATTTTCAATATCGGCTTGCGAAATTTCCGGAACAACTTCATTGTATTCGCCTTTCAAGTATGCGAGAATTGGAATGATTCGATCGAATTTATTTTCGAAATGAAACGAAGCAAATAGAGAATATCCAATCAATTGTTTGCGGTGCTTGTATTCATCTGCTTTGCCTGTCTTCCAATCGAGAATGTAAATGTCCTTGCCATCGGGAAGCATGAAATCTACTTTGCAATAGGCTTTCAATTCGCCTCTATCTGTTTGAATGCGTGTTTCCCCATATCCACCAGGTTCTATGATCCATTGCTTTTTCGAAGATTCTGGAAGTTGTTTCACCCATTCGAATCGCTCTGAATTCAGGAATATCATAACGGCGTTGAAAACGCTGTCAATGATGTAAGTCTCGTCAATCTCTTCCTTCTCTTTGTAATAGACTTCAGAAAAAACTTTGTCCAGCATGTATTTCTGAACCTGCGCTTTCACGAAACCTTTCATTCGAGTTTCGTCAATGACATCAGTGGATTTTTGCAGTCGTTTCAAAATTGCTTCAATCACATCATGCGCGAGGCTGCCAATGGTAAGGGCTTCGGTGGTAAGGGCTTTTAACTGACTGATTTTCGCAAATGGAAATTCATGATCGGATTTCCCATAATAGGTATAGAAATATTTTCTTTTGCAATACGAAAAAGTATCAAATCTGCTGACTGACCAACCGAGAATAGGAGTGAAGGGAAATTGTTTGAGCATAATCAAATATAGGAGTAAAGGCAGTTTTGGTTGTTCGAAACTCGACTTTTACTTTTACTCTGAAAAAGTTAACTTTACCTAAACATAGGAGTAACTTAAGTAACCTTTATTCGAGTATGAAAAAATTGGTTCCAAAGGAGGCATTGGCAAAGGCAGTAGGATTGAACAAAAACAATCCCTTACTAACCTTGCTTAGTTCTGTGACGAAACTCAATAAAATCAACGCCTTGTACGATCGTATTCGCGCGAACAAAGGGACGTCTTTCATCGAATCTTTTTTTCAAGAGCTTCACATTACTGTTCAACTCAATGAACAAGATTTAGAGAATATTCCAGCAGAAGGAGGGTGTGTCATTGTATGCAATCACCCATTTGGAGCCATTGATGGGTTAGCATTAATTCAACAAATAGAAAAACGCAGGCCCGATATTAAGGTCATGGCGAATTTTCTGTTGGAAGAAATTCCTGAGATTGCCTCTTACTTTTTTAGCGTGAATCCGTTCGATAAAAATGTGGTTCAACTCAAAAGCGAACGCGGATTGAAGCGTTGCATAGAGCACATTGCGGCTGGGGGTTGTTTGGCTATTTTTCCTGCCGGAGAAGTCAGCACGTTTCAAAATAAATGGAGTAACGTTTCAGACAAGAAATGGCAGCGTTCCGTTATGAAATTGGTTCAACGCGCTGAATGTCCAGTTGTTCCTGTTTTTTTCGACGGAAGGAATTCTCGTATGTTTCATTTGTTGGGAAAGGTTAATGCACAACTTCGCACCATGGCTTTGCCTTCAGAGTTGTTTAAAAAGGAAGGCGATGAGATTAAAATGCGCATCGGAAAAGCCATTTCAGCAGAAGATATTCATTTAATTTCAGATCCGGAATTGCTAGGCAGGTTTTTACGAGCGAAAGTGTATTCTTTGGGTTCTGAGCTTCAAGTAAAGAAGAAGTTGTTTCAAAATTTGAGAGAGAAGTTTAAAGATGTCAAGGAAATAGCGTTGCCGATTGATTCGAAAATTCTTCAAGCAGAGATAGATTCTAACGAAGATTCCAAGTTGTTTGACAACGGACCGTTTTCATGTTACGCTTTAAAGGCTTCATACATTCCGAATTTATTACTAGAAATTGGTCGTGAGCGAGAAATAGCATTTCGCAATGTTGGTGAAGGAAGCAATAACTCACGCGACACAGATGAGTTCGATTACTATTACTACCATCTTGTTTTGTGGGATCATGCGAATAGCAAGCTCGCTGGCGCCTACCGTGTCGGAAGAGGCGCTGAGATTATGGAGTTTTACGGTAAGCATGGATTTTACACACACACCTTATTTAAGTTTAAAGACGATTTCAATCCGTATTTATACATAAGTATGGAATTAGGAAGATCTTTCGTGTCTGTAGAGTACCAGCGTCAGCGTTTACCGTTGTTCTTGTTGTGGGAAGGAATTATTCAGTTGTTGAGCAATTTCAAGGAAATCAAATACATAATTGGTCCAGTTTCCATGAGTAACGATTATCAAACTTTGTCGAAAGAGCTGGTAATAGAGTTTGTTCAAGCGAATTATGGAGATCCCGTTTTATCAAAGTTGGTTCGTCCAAGAACGAAAATTAAGAATACCATAAGTCAAGAAGACCGTGAGGCTTTAATTCTTACTTCAAGAGGAGAGATTCGAAAGTTCGATAAATTACTTGCTGAAATAGAGCCCATGGGCAAGACCATGCCTATTTTGTATAAAAAGTATCTTGCTCAAAACGCGAAAATCCTAGCCTTTAATCGTGATCGGAAATTCAATGACGCTATTGATGCGTTTATGATTTTGGATATTCAGAACCTTCCAAGTGAGAAGTCTGCCAAGCTCAACAGATAGTTCTGTGGAAGGTTAGAATGTGCGAAGCACGAATGCCTTTCAGGCGAATGTCTTCGACGAATGCTATCGCGAAGCGTCATCCGGAACGGTCATACACGAAGTGGTCATCACACGTAGTGTGTCATCCAGCTCCGCTGGTCATCGGCTCCGCCGTATTATTTCCGGTGTAATTTATATCTATGTCGAATCGCTAGAGTAGTTCCAACAACCATTACCAAACATCCCAACCAAAGTAAGTTTATCATTGGGAAGATTTCTGCAGACAGAATAAGCATTTCGCGTTTGTTGCTGCCGCCTTCTTTCACAGAAAGATCAATTCCTTCTTTAGATTCTTGAATAGCGAAGCGCATATTGAACACCGTGCTTTCCACATCTGGAACAGGGAAGGCAAGGCTGTCCTTCACCAAAACGCTCATGACTTCAATGGAGTCGCGCTTATTTCCTTCCTGCAAATACAACATTCCTTTTTTCGCTTTGGTTCCAGCAGGGAGGCTTGCAGGTAGGTCAGTCACTTCAATCAATGTATCAAGCACTAACGAAATAGATTCAGTCAATAAAACCTCTTCACCCATTTGAATCGTTCCGGTTTTGGCTTCGCTAAATTCCCCTTCGGCTTTTTTTTCCTCCATATCAATGTACTTGATGTAGGAATATAAATCTTCACCTAATCCGTGAAGGACATCGGGTTCACGACTGTTTCCTTTCGGACTCATGAGCACACTTGGTTGTTGCGTGAAAAGTAGTTTGCCTGCTTTTCCGGAATTCCACATTTGTGCAGTAAGTAATTCCTCAGGAGTTGGCGCAGGAACAAGGGTCCACAGAGAATCTTCCGACCAATCTTTCAGGAAATTGTCTGTTGCTGTATGCCCTTTCTTACAACGGAAGATATCTCCGTTCATCTTGATCTTTGTCCCTTCGGTGTAGTTCGCTGGAGTGACTTCGAAATAATCTACGATGGCATAAATGTGTGAACCTTCCTTGTACTTTTTTCGAAACGAAACAAAGTACTCACCCATACGCAGGGTGTCACCTTGAAGAATCAAAAGGTCTTCGTTGTTTTTGAATTCCTTGTTCACTTGCGTAATGTCGCCATTCACATTTCGAGAAATGAAATAACTGTTACCCGTGCTTATTAGGGCACCTAACAAGAGCATAGCGAATCCAATGTGCGCAATGCTAGGCCCAATATGATCAAGCTTTCCTTTGACCATTCGGATAGCATAATCTGCGTTGGCGAACAAAGCCCACATTCCGGCAAAAAACAGAATGCCTAATGGCAATGGATACTTCTCTTGGAATGCAACAAAAACAATTGTTAGAATAAGTGCCGCAGCGAAAGAAAAAACCAACGACTTCAAGAACTTTTTCGTTTCAGTTTTCTTGTATTTCAACCATTGTCCAATTGCAATGATTAACAAAAGCACAATCGTTAATGGAATCTGAACTTGATGAAACTGCGTGAATCGATCATCGCCAGATGCCCCAGAAAAATTGTGTTCAGCTAACGACTTTGCAAATTCCCAGTTGAATGAAGTGTGCATCCAATTGAACATTCCTTCCAGAGGAACCAAGAAGATATTCCACACATTAATAGACGTCACAAATGTGATATGAATGGCAGAAAGCGAAAGGACTAACGTTCCAAGGAACATCCAAAACTCACGGCTCCATAATTCTTCTTCGTCTTCCTTTTTCGTTTTGTATTTCTTGTTGTATGCCACCAATAAGTATACTGCTGAAAAAATAATGAAGATGAGCGTTAACGCTGGAATCCATGTGCCTTCACCCGGCAAAACTTTTTCACCTTCCGCTGGTTCAGGGAATGTGCCGGTTGCTAAATGTCCAATGGCAATAAGCAATAGAACGCCACTTACTGCCGCGTAAATATTCTTCCACACTTTCGTGTTTTCAATCATGTATGTTGAAAGGGCTACGAATACCAGCAAGTAAACCAACAACTGCGCAAGAATTCCGCTTTCTACGAAACTGTGGACACTACTGTCGCCAAGCACACCACTTCGCGTTAAGAAGGTAGAATACACAATCAAGACAAAGCTGCTCATTGTTAGAATAAGCGTGCTAAAAAGAGAAGTCTCTCTGCGTGTGTTTATCACCAACAAGTGCGCTGCTGCAACTAACGTTAACCACGGAACAAGCGATGCGTTTTCAACGGGATCCCAAGCCCAGAATCCGCCAAAGCCAAGAGCTTCATAGGCCCAAGCTCCTCCCATAAGGATTCCTGTTCCTAATATCATAACTCCGAAAAATGCCCATGGCACAGCTTGTTTCATCCATGCAGAGCGCTCTCCTTTCCACAATCCAGCAATGGCGTATGCAAATGGAATGAGCGTAGAGGCGAAGCCAAGGAAAAGTGTAGGCGGATGAATAGTCATCCAATAGTTTTGAAGAAGCGGATTCAATCCTTTTCCATTTTGGAACAAAGGAAGACTTAAGTAATCTGCTTTTTGCGTCCAAGGAAGTCCAATGTTAACTGTTGCCTCACGCAACAAACCGAAAGGTGAAGAACCGAATTGGAAGTCACCGAAATAAACACCCAAGAGCATAGAAGCCAAGAACACTTGAACAAGTGCAATTACGGCCATTACGCTGGCTTCCCATTTTTTCGCGGTAAAGAGAACAAAAAGTCCTAATACCATCTGCCAAAATAACCACAAAAGAAAACTCCCCTCTTGGCCTTCCCACATGCACGAGAAGATGTACTTCATTGGCATCTCAGTGTTCAGATGGTCGAAAGCATATTTGTATTCGAAATAATGACTGAAGAGAATGTAGAACAGGGTGGTGATGACAACCATCACGGCTCCCGAATGGATAAAGTATCCAATGCGACCGAATTTCTTCCAAGAAGCATCATCGTTGTTTCGAACAGAGAGGACATAGGTTACTGCTGAAAAGGCAGCAGCAATAAAGGCTAGGATAACAGCAAAATGCCCGATTTGACCGGGCAAAAGATGTTCGTTGAGGTATTCAATATTGTTCATTCACCAATTACATTTCGTGCTTCTCTTCGTTGTATTTACTTGGACATTTCATCTGAAGGTGATCGCTGTGGAAGATTCCCTCTGCATTCATTTTTCCTTCTAAGGTTACATTTTCTGAACGCTCCAATCCGAGTGGACGGCCAGAATCTTGATGTAGATAAACCACCTGCGATTTTCCGTTTGCGTCAATAACGTTGAAAATGGTAAGGTTCGCATCTACGATAGGATCGTTTTGAATGGCAACATTTTTATCTAACGTCCCCACAATTTTATACTTCTCGCCCACGTGTTCTGCCGCTTCTTCGAAGTTAGCAGAATTGGTACTTTGCGCATAAGTGGCAATGATTATACCGAATATAGCAGCAACTAAAACCAATAAAACAATCTGAAGTTTGCTCATTTACTTTTGACTTTGTTCTTTAATTTTCTTCTCCAATCTTGAAACTTTAATATCGAGACGAGCGAGGTACACAATAATTCCAGCGAGGATAAGTGTTACTACACCAATCACAACAGGCATCTTTCCGAAATGTTGAAAATAGTCCATATTAATCTTCTGTAATTTTAAGTTCTTCTTTGATACGCTTCGCACGAATGCGAACGCTGTAGAGCCAATAGCCAAGGCAAATCCATCCGAAAACTGCTGGATAGAACACAGTCCGCAAGGTGCTGTCTAAGTCATATTGTGAAAAGGCAGGATTTCCGCTTTTCCCCGGATGAAGTCCAGCCGCGAAGCGAGGCATGATCATCAGCAAAATAAACATGAGCACGAATGCAAAAATATTAAACACAGCTGAGATGCGCGCGCGTTTGTCTTCATCGTCAATGGAAGCGCGCAAGATGAAGTATCCCGAGTAAACCAAAAAGACAACCAACGCTCCGTTAAGCTGCGGATCATTCGTCCACCAATCTCCCCATGTATATCGTGCCCATAACGAGCCGGTCAACAAGCCAAGAACACAGAAAAGCACGCCCACTTCGTTCAATAATGTTGAGCGCATATCGAATTTTAACATCTTCTCCAATCGGTTTGAAGATTCTTTCAAATTCAATAGTCTCAGACTATTCGCGAAAGAAAGAATCATAATGAAGAACATAGTGAACCACATAGGCACGTGCCACATGAGATTGCGAATGGTTTCATTCAAGATGGGTAAATTCGGAAAACCGAAACCTGCGAACTTCTCTAGCTTAGTATTTTTTACCCAAGATGAATCGGTGGCGGCTGTATCGAGAACTATATTCCCTAACGAGCAAGCCTGATTCAATATTAACTCACCATCGTTGCTGTTGTATGCTTTGAAGAGTATGGCATTGGAAGGAAGAGTGTCGGGTAGATCAAGCGTAATAGCTATTTTTCCATTTGCAATGGGCTGAACATCTCCTTGAAAATAATATTCTCCCACACGAATTCCGGCAGTGGTTTGAGCGTCTTTGAAGTGCGTGTAATGTCCTGCAAGTTCAATTCGGTTATAGCCAGATCTGAGTTGAGTCGTATCAGCAACCACCATGGCGGGATCCAATGCTTGATACAACGAAAATGTACAGGCATACAACAGAGAAATACTTCCTAAAATTTTATACCAATGCTTCATTCAAGAATGGAATTGTTCACGTGCGAAATTAAGCACGAATGACGGCAAACAGATGAAAAAAAAGGTGCGAATTATCAAGATTTCCAAAAGAAAGGAACCAAGAATAACGACATAATGGTGGTGGTTAAAAACAACCCTGCTAGAAGTATCATTCCGAAGGAAGCCACTTGCCACGAAGCACCGTCAAGAATGTTGACTGTTACAGATGTAAGGCTGAAGAGGAAGGGCATAAGAACAGGAAAGCCAAGCACAACGGTAAGCGAGGCTGAGCCGTTCGCTTTGAATGAAAGTGCAGAAAGAAATGTTAAGGCGGTGCCTAATCCAATACTTCCAAGTGACACGGCCAAAAGCAGCAAAGCTATAGATGTTCTCGACCAAATCTCAGATCCAAAGAAGAGAGAGAAAAGTAAGATCGAAAGTAGATTTAATATTAAGACCAACAGCGAGTAATACGTCGCCTTGGCTATCCATACTTGACGAGGAGAAGCGAGGGTGTATAAGAGTTTGTCGGTTCCGTTTTGTTCTTGTTGAAACGATTTCTGCATGGCGTTGAATGCCGCGAAGAGTCCGACAATCCAGAAGAGCGCTGCCAGGACTTTAGAATCCTCAATCGTTTCAAGGGAGAGGTAGCACGTGAAAACGGTTGAAAGCACAAAGAGCAAGATGCCGAAAAGCAATTGCTTTTTACGCATGTCGAGTTGAAACTCTTTTTTGAAAAGTATATAAACGGCTTTCACCTTGCGAAGATAAGAGCAACGAAGTAAATGCGGTTTAGAAGGTTCGAAAAGAACTGCGTGGCACAATGTATTCTCCGTTTGGCTTGCGAATCATTTGATAGAATTCTTTGCAAAGGAAATTTAAGTTTCTGCGAACGGGTCTGTTCTTTAAATGACATTCCCAAACTTCCATCGCTGTTTGCTTGGTATTCTCCCATGCATAAGCGTTCAGACCTTGTGGTTGAAGGAAGGATTCGATATGCATTTTAACGTCTTGAATTTGTGTTAGGTTTTGCATTGTCTTTGAATTTTCTTCAAAGCACACCCTTCACATTGTAATGGATTTACGAGGTGAAAATTATTTGTAATTTTTCATCGCGAGATCTAAG
>JBILTF010000033.1:0-22817 GCA_044371675.1 Flavobacteriales bacterium | reverse complement strand
CATCAATTTCGTTTTATCAACGATTACTGAAGTTGCGAAAAGCTTGTCAGCATAAGCCTGAACGTTTCCTTTGTATTTCGCATCAAGCACGGAATGCCATGACGGACGAGCATTTGCAGCAATTCTGGAACGGTATAAATTCGTTAAAGCAACGAACACATCTTTATCTGTTTGCATGTTGTATTCCACGAAGAACGCTTCAGCAGAAGCTTTGAATCCATCAAGCATCGCTTGCTTCTTCGTAGCATCGGTTTCAGCAAAATACTTTTCGAAGGTTCGTTGGAATTCAGAAGCCAAGCCCATAAACTCTGCTCCACCCATTCCAGTTAAACGCGCATACAAAAATGCTTTTTGTGTTTCGTTGGTTGAAGTGTAAAAGTCCTTCAACATTGGAAGAGCTTTTCCGTATTTGTCGCTAGCTGTTGCATTCGAGGTAAGCCAATTTGCGAAAGTGGTTTCAGTGCTTGCTTTCTTTCCCGCAACATCTAAACGCTTCAATCCGCGTGTTTGTCCAATGTAATACTTCCAGGAGTTTGCAGTGCTTGCATACTTCGCAGCATACATCAAACGAACACCTTCGTTCGCATCCATGTTCTTCTTCCAAGTCTCTAATTTCAATCCGAAACATTCAACTAGAATCGGGTTCTGCACGTCAACGGCTTGCTCAACTCCGTAAGAGGTTAAGTAGCGAGAAGTTCTTGCCGGATAACCCATGATCATTGCGAAATCACCTTGCTTCACACCACCCATGTTAATAGGGAAGAAATGCTTAGGCTTTAATGGCGTGTTGTCTTTGCTGTAATCAGCAGGTTTGTTTTCAGCACCCGCATAAATACGCAACATGCTGAAGTCACAGGTGTGACGTGGCCACATCCAGTTGTCAGTGTCACCACCGAATTTACCAACGCTTTCTGGAGGATTACCAACTAAACGAATGTCGCGGTAAGTCTGATAAACGAATAAGTAAAATTCGTTTCCAGCATAAAATGTTTTTACTTCAGAATTGTATAAACCGCTTTCATTCGCAGCCTTCACAATTTCTTTGTTACGAGCCATAATTGCAGCTTCGCGCTCTGCTTCAGTCATGTTGTCGTTAACCGCACCTAATAAACTTGCTGTTACATCTTCAACACGAACCAAAAAAGAAAGTGTTAAGCCTGGAATCGGAATCTCTTGATCCAATGACTTCGCACAAAATCCGTTTTGAAGAATGTTGTTCTCTAATGTTGAAGAAGATTGAATCGCATCGTAAGCACAGTGGTGATTTGTAAATACAAGTCCTTTGTCGCTCACAATTTCTCCAGTGCAAAATCCTGCTCCGAAACGAACAATCGCATCTTTCAACGATGCTTGATTAATGTTGTATATATCGTCTTTGGAAAGTTTTAATCCAAGACCTTGCATTTCAGCTTCGTTAATTTTATTCAACATAGCCACCACCCACATGCCTTCCGTAGCGAACATTTCGCTTGGGATCATCATGAGCACCGTTAGTGCGAGAATGAGATTTTTTTTCATTTGATTTATTTGAGGTTTGACGTTTTACTTTTTCAATTTCTTTTTGTTCGCATCCAACTTCGCTTGTTGTGCCTTTTGCATTTCTTCAATGCGTGTAGCGAATCCACCTTTTTTCTTCGGTTTCTTTTTGTTCGCTTCAATCTTCTCGCGAATAGAATCTTCATTCACGAAATACTTCTTAATGGCCCACATTTGACCAATAGAAATAACGTTTGCAGTGAAGTAATACAAGCTTAATCCAGAAGGCATGCTGTTGAAGAAGAAAATCATCATGAACGAGAAAATGTTCATCATCACTTTCATGTTCGGCATTCCCGGTTGAGTCATCGTTGGCTGAGAGCCCATGCTCATCTTCGAATAAACAAACGTAGATGCAGCCATTAACAAAGTGAATCCACTCACGTGCGCTCCGTAGAACGGTACGTTGAAAGGAAGATTTAAAATGCTGTCGTACGCCGCCAAATCTTCTGCCCACAAGAAACTCTTTCCACGCAAAACAATCTCTGCTGGGAAGAAGCGGAACATCGCATACAAAATTGGCATTTGAAGCAAAACGGGAATACAACCTGCAAACGGATTCACACCAGTCTGACGGTAAAGCGCCATGGTAGCTTGTTGCTTTTCCATTGGATCTTTTCCTTCGAATTTCTTGTTGATCTCGTCAATCTCAGGCTTCAACACGCGCATCTTCGCTCCACTTAGGAAGTTTTTCCAAGTAATAGGAAAGAGTACCATCTTAATAATAATGGTTACAATCAAAATAATTAATCCGAAGGAAACAATGTAATCTGCAAGGAACCAAAACAAAGGTCGAACCGCATACTTGTTAACGTAGCCAATGATCCACCAGCCGTAGTCAATGACGTCTGTGAATTCAGCTGCACCGGTTGCTTCAAGAGCCTTGTATTCATTCGGACCTAAGTAAAATTGGAATTCAGCTTTCGCGTTAGAAGACGCCTTGGTTTTTAACGGAAGCTCTGCGTAATATGATTTTGTATGCTGAGAATCTGCAGGAACCATAATGCTGAGGTCTGCATTTTTATCGAAGCCTTCAGCGCTAATAATAGCTGCAGTGAAATAATCTTGCTTCATTGCAACCCAATTCAATTCCTTCTCTGGACGCTTTTGATCTCCCGCGCCTTCACTCAAGTAATTACGGTCTTCTTCCATTTCACGATAGAAAATAGAAGACTTGCTTCGCTCTGCTTGAATACCCTTTTCCTGAGCCAATCCGTTCAACAACCAACGGAATACCAAAGGAGATCCGAACATTTCATTCTCCATCCCCTTTGTCTCGAAACTACATTTTACATTGTAAGAGTTCGGCTCAAGTGAATACGTCCACTGCAATTGCGCGTTGTTGCTTCCGGTTGCTGTTAACACCACATTAGCAGCTCCATCCGTAGCATTGGCAACGGTTGTAGAAGCTGTGAAGTTCAATTCACTCGAAAGCAAAACAGCGCCGCTGCCGTTCTTCCAAGCAATGTCCATTTTACTTTGAGCAGTGTCCCAAAGCTGAATTTGTTTATCGGAATCGTATTTCTTGTAGTCCGCTTCAAGCAATTCTGCTGAATGCAGCAATCCTCCTTTCGAAGAGATCTTCACTCTAATTTTATTGTTTGAAAGAACCGTGTACGTCTCTTGCGCCGGCATCGCTGCTGCATCCATTGACCCGTAACGAGCTGTGTTCAAAACTGCAACTTCGGTAGTTGTTGAAATGCCGTTGGAGGCAACCACCGCTATGTTTTCAGGCGAAGGAGTACTTTCAGCTTGAGCAGTTTGCTCTGTTGGTTGAGGAGCGTTAGCTGCCGCCTCAGCTTTGTTCTTTGCAGAATACCAACTAAAGCCAACGGCAATAAGTAGCATCAACGAAAGTCCAATGACGGTGTTTTTATCGAATTTCATGTTTAGTAAATGAGGTGCAAAAGTCGGAAGTATTCATAAAAAACCCACTTTTTTTTGTGTTCACTTCAATTAATCGTGAATTTTGCCAAGAATCATGAAGCTAACCCATTCAACCATAAAGTTCTTTATACTGCTCGTCTCGCTTGTTGTGATTTGCTTAGCTGCGCTTCTTATGGGAAGTAAAGCGATATCGCTTGTTTCGTTGTTTGAATCTGCTGAATCGCCCGCTGGACGAGTGCTTTGGCAACATCGCATTCCTCATGTTCTTGGAGCAATTGTCGTTGGAAGTTCTCTCGCTTTAAGCGGGAATTACATGCAAGTTATTTTTCGAAATCCACTCGCTGGGCCTTCTGTTCTTGGTATCACCGGTGGAGCCTCCCTGGCTATGGCGGTCATATTTCTAACTTCTTGGGGCATGAATTGGTTCCTCAACGCGGGGACATGGGCTTTATTTATTCCGGCTTTTGCAGGTGCGATGATGGTGCTTTCGTTACTACTCGTTATCCAACGAAAACTTCCCATGGCTTCAACACTGCTTGTTGTGGGTTTGCTCTTTTCGCACTTCACCGGAGCCATAGAAAGCATTCTTCAAAAAATGGCTGGCGCCAACAATGTCAATCAGTTTGTGGTTTGGGGAATGGGTTCTTTGGATAATCTTACGTTGGCGCAAGTGCCTGGGCTGTTATTAGGAGCTTTTGTTCCTTTCATTCCGACTTTTTATTTTTTAAGGAAGTTGAATGCCTTCGCCATGGGCGAACAAATAGCTGCTACCTCAGGCGTTGACGTGGTGAAACTGCGATGGACGTTTTTGATTTCGGTTGGAATTTCCACAGCAACCATAACTGCCTTCTGCGGACCCATTGCCTTCATTGGACTCATGGCGCCGCATGTTGCTCGTTTGTTTATTCGCTCGTTCAATCAACAGCAGCTCATCTATTTTATTCCAATTATAGGAGCGCTCTTGTTGGTCATTTCAGATTTAATTTCCCGGTTATATGCCCTTCCTCTTAACGCAATAACCGCTGCAATAGGCATTCCTTGCGTATTCTACATCGTGTTCAACCCTAAACGAAGCGGCGTATGGATCAATTAGTGGTGAAGGAAGTCAGCATTGTTCGCGGAAAGAAAATAGTTCTTTCCAACTTGAACTTGTCATTCTCTTTCGGAGAGTTAGTGGCCATTGAAGGAAACAACGGTTCAGGGAAATCTACTTTTTTAGATGCGCTTGCAGGACTAATTTCCCTGTCTGAAGGTGAAATTTTTATGGAAGGAAAACCACTGAGTCAGATGTCTTATTCTGATCGTGCATCTTTTATTTCCTACGTCCCTTCTCGGAAAACAACCGCTACGGCATTGGAAGTTACCACTGCGATAGCAGTAGGAGATGTATTTGGAAGGAAGATGAGTCGGGTGGAAGAGGCCATTGAAAAATTCAACTTGAAAAGTCTTCAAGACAATTTGCTTACTGAATTGAGCGATGGTGAATTCCAAAGGGTTCAGTTGGCTCGGGTTTGGGTGCAGGATACGCCAATTGTTTTGCTCGACGAACCTGCTGCGCATCTCGATGCGAATTCGAGACAAGAACTTTTTGGTGAATTGTTGAAGTGGGCGAAGGAGGAGAATAAACTCGTGCTTTTGTGCTCGCATGAACTTCAATTGAACAAGCAATTCGCAACACGAACCCTTCAATTCTAAGAATGGGCAATATTTGAATTCCGATTCTGTTTGACAAAAGACTTATTTTTACAAAAAAATTATTAGACCATGAAAAGAAGGTTAACCCTTTTCTTCGCGCTTTGTGCGTTTGTTTCTTTCTCTCAATCGAAGAGCGTTACTGCTCCAATTACCGATGTAACACTATTCTTGAGCGGTGCGCAAGTGACGCACAAGGGCGATGTAAACTTGAAGAAGGGTGAGAATACCCTTGTTCTATCTGGACTTACAGCAGGCATGGATGTTAACTCTATTCAGATTTTAGGAAGTAAGGATTACACTATCCTAAGTGTGAAGCATCAGATGAATTACACCTCGAAGGTTTCAAATACCCGCGTGCGTGCCATTCAAGACAGTATTAAACTTTTGGGATTTCAAACTTCTGAGCGCGCCAGTTTGCGCGCTGTTTATCAAGAGGAGAAAGCTTTCTTGCAAGCGAATCGCTCCATCAAAGGAGACAACGGATTGCTTATTCGCGAGGACCTTGCCGAGATGGCAGACTTCTACAGAAGCCGCATGAAGGAAATTGAATACAAGATTTTAGACTTGAATCAGACCGATCGCGAGAGCAACGAGAAACTTCAGCATTTGCAAACGCAGCTTTCGCAGTTGCAATCGCAGAACGTTACCAATCCCGGTGAAATTGAATTTGTTGTAACAACAGACGAGGATAAAAAAGTAGATGTGGTGATTACTTATTTAGCAACGAATGCAGGTTGGACACCTTATTACGATTTGCGTGCAGAAGACATTGAGTCTGATATCGAATTCACATACCGCGCAAAGGTGTGGCAAGGAACAGGTGCCGATTGGAAGCGTGTGAACCTAACCATTTCAACAGGAAATCCGAATGTGGGTGCACAGGTGCCAGCCTTGAATCCTTGGTACGTGAACATCTACGCACCACAAGCATACCGAGGAAGGGCAAAAGCAGAGGACGATTACAATCAAAAGCCTTCGGCATTGGCATCGGGTTATATGGCGGAAATGGATAAGTCATCTCGGGCAATGAATAGCATGCAAACGTCTGCTTCCTTCACAACAATTACTTCAAATTCTGTGAGTACTGAATTTAAGATTTCAATCAAGTACGACATCGCTAGCGACAATCAGCCGGTTGAAGTGGTGATGCAAAAACAACGTTTGAAAGCTTCATACAAATACGTAGCAATTCCGAAATTGGAAGCAGCAGCGTATTTGCAAGCGGATATCATTGACTGGATGCAATACAGCTTGTTAAGCGGAGAAAGTAACATTTACTTCAAAGGAACTTTTGTTGGAAATGGATACATAGATCCGGCATTGGCAAACGACACGCTTCAATTGTCATTGGGACGCGACAACGCCATTACGGTGAAGCGCGATCAAGTGAAAGACTTCTGCAAGACTAGTGTTTTCGGTGTGAAGAAATCCACTTCGAAAGCGTACGAAATTACCATCGTGAACACGAAAAAGAAAGCCATCAACATCGAAGTCTACGACCAAGTTCCACTTACACAGAATGCAGATATGGAAGTGGCGGTGGAAGAGCTTTCAGGAGCTACGCAAGACATTGCCACTGGTAAAGTAACGTGGAAGATGACCGTTGAACCCGAGAAGACAGAGAAGCGTCAATTACGATTCACGGTGAAATATCCGAAGAAGAATCTGATTCAGAATTTATAAAAATGAGTCGATTGTTGTTTTGGCTCTTCCTGAAGCCATTGAGTTTGCTGCCTTATTTCATTCTTTATCGAATATCTGATTTCGCATTCTTTATTTTGTACGTATGTTTCGGATATCGGAAGAAGGTGGTGATGTATAATTTGGAATTGGTTTTTCCAACCAAAACAAAAAAAGAAAGAGAGCAGATTGCCTGGGATTTTTACAGTCACTTCTGCGACCTCATTCTGGAAATCATTAAGAATTTTTCGGTAACTGAAAGCCAATTGCGTGCACGCTTCGTGGTTCACAATCCAGAGCTACTAAAGAATTACGCAGAGAAAGGTCAGAGTATAATTCTGTGCGGTGGACATTACGCCAATTGGGAAATGTGGGCATTGGCTGCACCTATGCAAAGTCATATGCCTCTTGTGGCCATCTACAAGCGATTAAGCAATCCGTATTTCGACCGGAAGATGCGTGAATCGCGCAAGAAGTATGGAATGCAACTGGTTTCTACCCGGGCAACGAAAGAGTACTTGGAAGAGCACCAAGGCGAACTCATGGGAATGGTCTTCGCTGTTGATCAATCGCCAGCAGATCCAAAGAAGTGCGTGTGGATTAATTTTCTTGGAATTGAAACGCCTGCTTATTTTGGCGCCGAGAAGTATGCCAAGGAATTGAACCTTCCTGTTGTATTTGGGCATCTCAATAAGGTGAAGAGAGGATATTACGAATCGTACTTTGAAGTGCTCACTGAAAATCCAAGAGATTTTAAGGAAGGTGGACTTATTCAATTGGCCAATGATCGAGTGGCTGAGGATATTTATAAAGAGCCTTACTTGTGGTTGTGGACCCACAAGCGTTGGAAACACAAGGACAAGAAGCCGAAAGAACAGCAGTAAAAATGGGACGTTCGGAGGGAAATCAAAAAAAAATCAACTCTCTCTTGTTCCTTTCAGAATAATGCATATATTTGCAGCCCTATTTTTAGGGACGAAAATCAGACGACTATGAACCGCATAAAGGAACTTGAAAGCAGAATTAACCCAATAGCAGAATACCCAAAATTCTCTGCAGGTGATACAATTTCTGTAACGTATAAAATTATTGAAGGAGCGAAAGAGCGTCTTCAAACATTCTCTGGAGTAGTAATCCAAAGAAGAGGAACAGGTTCAACAGAAACCTTTACCGTTCGCAAAATGTCGAACAGTGTAGGTGTTGAGCGTATCTTCCCAATTGCTTCACCTTTCATTGATAAAATTGAAGTGAACAAACGTGGTAAAGTGCGTCGTGCACGTATCTTCTACTTGCGCAGCCTTACCGGTAAAGCAAGCCGTATCCAAGAAAGAAAATACTTCGGCCCAGTGGCGAAATAAAAATACTTTGATAGAGTATAGATTAGGGTTCTTCGGAACCCTTTTTTATTGCTTGAAAATCAAAAACGCCCTTCCGTTGAAGAGCGTTTTCGATTCCTTAACCAAAACCTACACCCGATTGGGTGAACCTTACTGCCCTAACGAATTCCAACTTTGTTAAATTGTGTGGATAAGAAAAAATAATCTTTCGAGGCTCTTGAATTAATTTCGAAATATGAATAACGAAAAAGATCCATCGCTTTCGCACCTCATTGGATGTGTGGAAGAATTTCACAACGCATTCCGAATTCCGGTGCGTAAAACACCAACAGGTGAATTGGAAGAACGCGAATACACGCTGCGTTTCAATTTAATGAAGGAAGAGAACGAAGAGTATCTGGAAGCCGCCCAGAATGGCGATATCGTCGAAATAGCCGATGCGTTAGGCGACATGCTCTACATTCTTTGCGGGACAATGAATGCCCATGGTCTGCACGAGCAAATGGGAGAGATATTCGCAGAGATTCAACGTAGCAACATGAGTAAGCTCGATGATAATGGCGAGCCCATCTATCGTGAAGATGGAAAGGTCATGAAGAGCAGTAATTATTTCAAACCGAATATTGCAAAGTTCTTAAAATAGAATAGCCCCGTTGTTGCTATCTTTGCACCTCATTTTTCACTATGTTAAACATCTCTTTACCCGATGGTAGCGTTCGCTCTGTAGAAGAAGGTACTTCTGCAATGCAATTGGCTGCTCAAATTAGCGAAGGTCTTGCACGTAACGTGCTTGCCGCAGAAGTCAACGGAGTAGTGGTAGACGCCTCGCGTCCGCTTCCCGACAATGCTACGGTAAAGTTGCTCACGTGGAACGATGAAAATGGAAAGTCCACTATGTGGCACAGCTCTGCTCACCTCATGGCTGAAGCGCTGGAAGTCCTTTATCCAGGTGTGAAGTTGGCCATTGGTCCTCCGATTGAAAACGGATTTTATTACGATGTCGATTTCGAAGGAAAGCCGTTCACCCAAGAAGATTTTTCGAAGGTGGAAAAATTAATGTTGGAATTGGCGCGTCAGAAGAACGAATTCGTTCGCAAGGAAGTGTCGAAGGCCGATGCGATTTCTTACTTCACAGAGAAGGGAGATCAGTACAAATTAGAATTGATTGAAGGACTTCAGGACGGAGAAATCACGTTCTACACACAAGGGAATTTCACCGACTTATGTCGCGGTCCTCATATTCCAAACACGGGATTCATTAAAGCTGCGAAGCTTATGAATGTTGCCGGTGCTTATTGGAGAGGCGATGAGAAAAATAAGATGTTGACGCGTGTTTACGCCATCACATTTCCCAAAGCAGCTGAACTTGAAGAGTATTTGGTTCAGGTGGAAGAAGCGAAGAAACGCGACCACAGAAAGCTTGGAAAGGAAATGGGCTTGTTCCATTTTTCTCAACGAGTAGGAAGCGGTTTGCCACTTTGGTTGCCGAAGGGAACCGACTTGCGCACACGTCTGCAGAACTTCTTGACTGTTGCGCAAAAGAAGGCCGGTTATCAACCGGTCATTACTCCGCATATTGGTTCGAAAGAATTGTATGAAACCAGCGGCCACTGGGCGAAATACGGCGCAGATAGTTTTCAACCCATACACACTCCGCAAGAAGGAGAGATGTATATGTTGAAGCCTATGAACTGTCCACATCACTGCGAAATCTACAATGCAGAACCACGCAGCTACAAAGATTTACCACTTCGCTTTTCTGAATTCGGAACGGTTTATCGTTACGAGCAAACAGGAGAGCTGCACGGATTAACGCGTGTTCGCGGATTTACCCAAGACGATGCGCATATCTTCTGCACGCCAGATCAGGTGAAGGAAGAAATTGGAAAAGTGATTGACTTGGTTCTTTATATTTTCAAGACTTTGAATTTCCATGATTTTTTGGCGCAAGTTTCACTTCGCGATCCGATTAACCGTGAGAAATACATTGGTACGGATGAGAATTGGGAGAAAGCAGAATTGGCTATTCAGGAAGTAGCCAATGAGAAAGGACTTCGTACGGTAGTTGAATACGGAGAAGCAGCATTCTACGGACCGAAGCTTGACTTTATGGTTCGCGATGCCATTGGAAGAAAGTGGCAATTGGGCACTGTGCAATTGGATTACAATCTTCCGGAACGTTTCCAATTGGAATATACGGGATCGGACAACCAGAAGCACAGGCCGGTAATGATTCACCGTGCGCCGTTCGGAAGTATGGAGCGTTTTGTGGCGATTTTAATCGAACACTGTGCTGGACAGTTTCCATTATGGTTATCGCCAGAGCAAGTGAGAATTTTACCCGTTAGCGAGAAATACAACGATTACGCAAAAAAAGTAGCAAATACGCTAGAAATTTCCGATATTCGCGCCCTCGTTGACGATACTAACGAGAAGGTGGGAAAGAAAATACGTGAAGCAGAGCTTGCAAAAGTGACGTACATGTTGGTTGTTGGTGAGACGGAAATGCTAGCAAACTCAGTGTCTGCACGCAAAAAAGGCGATGGAGATTTGGGTGTATTTAGTGTTGAAGATTTTGCCACAATGGTGAACGATGAAGTGGCGAACATGTTGAAAGAAATTTAATAAACAAGGAGGAAATATCATAAAGCGCGAGATGAGAGGCAGACGCATCTTTGAACCAGAACACAAAATTAACGATCGCATTAGCGCAGCCGAGGTACGCTTGGTAGGTGAGAATGTAGAAGTTGGAGTGTATTCTAGAGAAAAAGCATTAAAACTGGCTCAAGATTTAGAGGCAGATCTCGTAGAGATTTCGCCAAATGCCGTTCCACCGGTTTGTAGAATCATTGACTATCGCAAATTTCTGTATGATCAGAAAAAGAAGCAGAAGGAGATGAAGGCGAAGCAGGTGAACGTAACAGTAAAAGAAATTCGTTTCGGTCCTAACACGGATGATCACGATTTTCAATTTAAGTTGAAGCACGCGCAAGAGTTCTTGAAAGAGGGAAGTAAGGTAAGAGCTTACGTTTTCTTTAAAGGACGTTCCATTGTTTTTAAAGAGAGAGGAGAAATATTGTTGTTGAAATTCGTTCAAGAACTTGCAGAGTTAGGAACTCCAGAGTTGTTGCCGAAATTAGAAGGGAAGAAAATGTTTGTTGTGATTAACCCAAAAAAGAAATAATTCTAACACCTAAATAAAATGCCAAAGGCGAAAACAAAATCCGGCGCTAAGAAGCGTTTCCAGGTAACTGGATCCGGTAAGATTAAGCGTAAGCATGCGTACAAAAGTCACATCTTAACCAAGAAGGGCACTAAGCAAAAGCGCAACTTGACAAAGACTGGTTATGTAAACCCATCTGACGAGAAATCGATTAAGGCGCAGTTGCTTGTAGCCTAATGTTCATTCATTAAATAAGCAAGGTAAAGTTTAACCCGGTGAAAGGTCTTAAGTTCGAAAGAACACCTTAGCCTAAAAACAAAAAGTTATGCCACGCAGTAAAAACGCAGTCGCCAGTAGAGCCAGAAGAAGAAAAGTTCTTAAAATGGCAAAAGGTTATTTCGGTTCACGTAAAAACGTTTGGACAGTAGCCAAAAACTCAGTAGAAAAAGCATTATGCTATGCTTACATCGGACGTAAACTTCGCAAGCGCGATTTCCGTTCTTTGTGGATTGCTCGTATCAACGCCGGTGCTCGTCAGCACGGAATGTCATACAGCGCATTCATGGGTCAAATTCACGCACATGGAGTTGAGTTGAACCGTAAGGTTCTTGCAGACTTAGCAATGAATCACCCAGAAGCGTTCAAAGCAGTAGCAGAACGTGTAAAAAAATAATTTCTAGCAATAGAAATAGGAAAAGCCCTCTTCGGAGGGCTTTTTTGTGCTCAACAGCGAAGCTGTTTACGGCTTTGCCGTCATCCACTTCCTGGTCATCCGCGGAGCGGTCATCACTCGAAGAGTGTCATCACAACTCGTTGTGTAGTTACTCAACAACTACTTCATCACAAAACAACCAACTCGGTTCGCCTACGGCGTCGTGCCATTCCGGACAAGGGCCATTATTTATGCCAATGACCTTGATGTACCGAGCCACTTGAACTTGTCCTATCCCGAAGCTTAATTGATCAATAAGCTCACCTGATGTTTGCTCTTCAATGTTTGGTTTCATCGTAGCTACCTTGTCCCACAATACCCCGTCGAAACTTGAATAAACCTCAACGGCCTTCGGACGGAAGATCCACGCATTTGCGTATTGAAACCAGCGCGTGGTCACATGCTCGAACGGCTTCACATCGCCCAAGTCAATCACTACTTCCATGTTCTTCCCCGCAACACCCTGCCAAATGCCGTCTCTGAAATTCTCAGTTCCGATTCTTCCATCTACCAAGGCATTCTCACCACCACCCGGATAGTAGACGCTTGGCGTATAGGATAGAGTCACTTTCTTTCCCGTCGCCATGTTCGAAGTGTACGCGCGAGATTCATAGAAAAATCCAGTGCTCCAAGGAAAGTAATATTCAAAGTTTAGCGTGGTGTATGTATCGCTTACAATAATTGGTTTTGAATAATTCTGAGAGGTTTCGTCTTGGTTTTTTCTGTAGTTAACGATGATTAAACTGTTCGTACTTGTCACTGCGCGAACTTCAACCTCTCCGGTAGGCAATACCTGTGAACGGAAATTCAATGGGACATCGGGAAATCCGTATTTAATTTTCAACTGATCCAAGCGTTCGTAGTTCTTATCAACGCGAGCCGCAAAGGCTTCGTAATCGCGTTTCATTGGTGCTGTCCACAAGACTTCACTCAACGCCAACAACCTTGGAAATACTTTGCTATCGACAAGCTCTTGCGGTGCTCTTTCGGTCCACATATTTCCTTCCGCACCGCGAATGTATTTTCCTTCTTCGGTAGTTAGTTCTGCGGGCATTGGATTGAAGTTATAGACCTTCTCCATGTTAATGTTGTCGAGGTCGTAGTCTAAATAACAATGCGAGGTCGGACTCATAACCACGCCGTGCTTTTCCTTCGCTGCTGCTATTCCGCCTTCCATGCCTCTCCAGCTCTGAATCATAGCATCAGCCGGAATTCCTCCTTCTAGAATTTCATCCCATCCAATAATTTGTCTTCCTTTCGTGTTGAGGTACTTCGCCATTTCTTCAATGAGCCACGTCTGCAACTGCGCTTCGTTTTTCAATCCGTAAGCATGAATTCTCTTCTGACATTTATCGCAATGCTCCCAACGGAATTTCGGTGCTTCGTCTCCGCCAATGTGAATGTACTTACTTGGGAAAAGTGCGCAGACTTCGTCCATCACGTCTTTTAAAAATTGAACGGTGCTGTCGTTCCCTGCGCAATAAATGTCTTTGAACACGCCCCATTCCGTTTCAACCGGAATACTCTCTCCTGTGCAACTGAGCCAAGGGTAGGCGCTAATGGCAGCCACCGAATGGCCGGGCAATTCTATTTCCGGAATAATGGTGACGTGTCTGGCTTGAGCATATGCAACAATGTCTTTGATCTGCTCTTGTGTGTAATAACCTTCACTCACGTGATTCCCGAATTTATCCAAGCGGTAAGAACCGTAATTTGCAAGGTTTGGATATTTTTTTATTTCAATCCGCCAGCCTTGGTCTTCAGTCAAGTGCCAATGCAAGACATTCATTTTGTAAAATGCTAAAGCGTCTATGTACTTCTTCACGGTAGCGACATCCATGAAATGTCTTCCGCAGTCGAGCAGCATTCCGCGATGCGGATAAACTGGCGCATCTGAAATATCCATGCTCGGAATTTCAAAAGCGGATAATGATTCGTTCGTCTTGAAATACTTCGGTAACAATTGCTTCAAGGTCTGCATGCCCCGTGAAATGCCTTCTTCCGTAGCCGATGTTAAACGGATTTCATTTTCACGAACAGTTAAGTAGTATGCTTCGGTATTCGAAGGAATGTTTTTCGTAAGTTGGAAAACGACTTTTTTTGGTTTGGGTGAAACGGCTTTTTGCGAATAAACTTCACTTACACTTTCAGGCTCGTTTAGCATCAGCCAAGAATTAAAAAGTTCAACTTCTTGCTGACACATTCCAAGCCCTTCTGCTTGTGTGCCTGCCGTCCAAAGAAATCCTTTGCCGTGAACATAGGCAATGCTTGTGGGCATCGGGATTAACGTTTCAACTTGCGCGAACGTTGAAATGCCCTTCAACATAAAAACAACAAGAAGTGATTTGAAAATAGGTTTCATAAAAGAAGTTTATCGTTCGAAATATTCATGCGCTGCAACTAGTGCTTTCAGCGCAGCAGTTTCAGTTCTTAATCGGTTTGTCCCCAAGGAAAGGGCAGGAGCATCGTTCGCTAATGCAATTTCATTTTTCGAAAAGTCTCCTTCCGGTCCAATGAAAATAGAAAGGCTCGCGTGCTTTTCTTTCCATGTTGAAAGTTGAATCTTCGGGCCGTCTTCGCAGTGCGCAAGCAATTTCATTCCAACTGCATTTTTCCATGCGTCTTGATATTTCACATCGAAATGCAATTCGGGCAATGAATATTGAAGGCTCTGTTTCAAAGCCGAAATGGCCACACGCTCAATGCGCTCGGGTTTCATGCGAACACGTTCCGAGTGTTCGCAAACCAAAAAGGTTATGCTTCGAATACCCATTTCAACGGCCTTTTCAACCAGCCATTCAATGCGATCGGCATTCTTTGTGGGTGCTACAAAAAGGTGTAAATGGGGATTCGTATTTTCAATGGTTTCTCTCGAAAGCGTTGTCAAAGTGCAATACTTGTCGACCTTGTCTAGAGAGGCTTCTATGCGTTCGCCCTTGCCGTTGGTGAAGGTCAATTTCTCCCCTTCATGCAGGCGCAAAACTTTAATGTGACGGCTTTCTTCTTCGTTCAATTTCCAACTGCCGTCGTGTATTTCAGATGAAAAGAATAACATTGCAGCAAGTTAAGAAGGAAGCCGACAGGAATTGCCTAATTTTGCTGAGCAAATTTATTTCTATGCCAAACATTTCATCGAAAGCGGTGGCTATGCCATCTTCTCCAATTCGCAAGCTGGTGCCTTTTTCAGAGGCCGCTAAAGCTGCGGGAAAGACTGTTTATCACTTGAATATTGGTCAGCCCGACATTGAAACGCCAGAGATTGTGCGTGAGAAAATGAAGGCCCTTGACATTAAGGTTATTGAATACAGCAATTCAGATGGAATTGGTTCATACAAGAAAGGATTAACGGGCTATTACGCTTCGAAGGATATTACCCTAACTCCGCAACAACTCATGATCACCACAGGTGGTTCAGAGGCGTTGATTTTCACGTTCATGACGTGCATGAATCCGGGCGACGAGGTAATTATTCCAGAACCGTTCTACGCGAACTACAATGGATTCGCGGTAATGGCTGGAGTGAATGTGGTTCCTGTAACTTCATATATTGAAACAGGATTTGCACTTCCTCCAATTTCTTCTTTCGAAGAGAAAATTACTCCAAAAACAAAGGCAATTGTTATTTGCAATCCGGGTAATCCAACCGGATATTTATATTCGAAGGAAGAGCTTGAGCAATTGCGCGATTTGGTTATTAAGCACGACTTGTTCTTGATTGCCGATGAGGTTTATCGCGAGTTCATGTACGACGGAGCAATTCCGCATTCAGTTATGAATTTGGAAGGGTTAGACAATCACGCCATCATGATTGACAGCGTGAGCAAACGTTACAGCATGTGCGGTGCGCGCATTGGTGCACTCGTTACCCGTAACGCAGAGGTCATGGCTATGGCCATGAAGTTTGCGCAAGCGAGACTTTCACCACCAACATTCGGACAGATTGCTTCGGAAGCTGCTTTGGATACTCCGCAAGAATACTTCGACGGAGTAGTAGCAGAGTACGTGAAGCGCAGAGATATTTTAGTGAGCGGATTGAACGCCATTCCTGGCGTTATGTGTCCAAATCCAAAGGGTGCATTTTATTGCATTGCCCGTCTTCCAATTGACAACGCAGATAAATTCTGTCAATGGATGTTGGAAGATTTTTCACACAACAATCAAACGGTGATGATGGCTCCAGCAACGGGCTTTTACGCTACACCTGGCGCTGGAACCAATGAAGTGCGTTTGGCTTATGTGTTGAATGAAGATGCGCTTCGCAATGCGGTTGAATGTCTGCGTCATGCGTTGGAGGTTTATCCTGGAAAGACGCATTAAAGAACTCTGAAAACCGTTCTTCTGTTTTTTGCTTTTCCTTCCGGAGTGGCATTTGTTTCGAGCGGTTGTGTTTCTCCGTATCCTTCCGATTCAATTCGTGCAGTTGCAATTCCTTTCGATTCTAAGTATGTTTTAACGCTGAGCGCTCTGGCTTGAGAAAGTTTCAAGTTGGCCGCTTCATCGCCGTCGCTGTCCGTGTGTCCTTCAATGCGAATACGCATGGTTTGGTTCTTCACCAAAAGTTCTATTAGCTTGGTCAATTCAATGAAGGATTCAGATTCTAAATTCGAACTGTTGGTTTTAAAGAAAATGTTTTCCAACACAATCGTTGCACCAGCGTCCATTTTCTGCAAAGGCGCGTCTTTTCTATAAGGTCGCGTTGGAGTGAAATCGCGCAGCGAGAAGTTCGAAGAGTAGAATAGGTAGTTGTTCGCGCTAACATTCAAAGCGTAATCGTTTCCTGCTGGAAGACAAACCAAGAAGTAACCGTCTCTGCTTTTGTTAGAAAACGTTTCAGCTACGATTTCTCCGTTGCTCAAATTCAACAATTGCAATTTCCCGTCTAACGGCGCATTCGTTTTGCTGTCGAACACAAACCCTTCCACATAACTCACATATCGCGGTCTTACGCTTTCAGGAAGCTCGAAAGAGTATAGATCCAATCCGCCTCTGCCGCCCTCGCGGTTACTGGCCATTAATGCAATGTCTCCTTGCGCAGTAACTTGAATAGAGTTCTCGTTGGCTGAAGTATTAATGGGATAACCCAAGTTTACCGGCTTACTCCAACTTCCGTCTTTTAGCAATCGACTCACGAAAATGTCTAGCCCGCCCATGCCCGGATGTCCGTCCGATGAGAAGTAAAGCGTTTGTCCATCTGGATGAACGAATACACTTTCCTCGCGACCTTTTGTATTGATTAATCCGGGAACTTTCGCAGGTTCGCTCCACATGCCTGCTTCGTTGATTTGACTGAAGTAAATATTCGGATCTTCAATCAGCCCGCCTTTACCTTTCTTTCCTCGAATGAAATAAAGTGTTGCGCCATCGGCAGTTAAGCTCGGTTGTGTTTCCCAATATCCTGAATTAATACCGGCACCGAAGTTTTCAGCGGGTGTCCATCCAGTTGCCGTGCGAAGCGAATAAAAAAGATCACAACTCCCAAGCCCTGTGCGGGTTTCGCCGTATTCATACCCTGGAAGTTCACAGGCGGTGAAGACGATTGTTTGTCCGTCGGCGCTCAATGTCGGCGCACCTTCGTTGTAGAGCGTGTTAATTGATTTTACTGCAAGAGATGCGTTCCAACCTTCATTGAAATTTTTCGTTTCTGTTCTTTCGCTCATGAAGAAGTCTTCGTGCTTGCCCTCAAAAGCGCGCTTGTCATTTAATAAACGAGTAAACAGAAGTGTCTTCGTATCGGCCGTTATGCAAGGAAAGTATTCGTCGTTTTCGGTGTTGATTTTATCTCCAAGATTAATGGGGTTGAAGGGCACCGGATACTTCATGCTTTGTTTGGCGAAAACGCAGCTTTCAAGAATGAGCTGTGCACGATAATGAACTTTGGGGTTCGCCTTGGGCATTTTGGTATAAGTGGTAATCGCTTGCTCTGCTTTTTCATATTCGGCAACGCTGAAATAGCATTCGCCCAACATGTAATAGCCCATGGGAAAAATAGTAGCGTTAATGGAGAGTCCTTTTTCAAGTGGAGCTATAGCTTCCTGCATTTTATTTTGCTCTGCAAGGATTTGTCCCATAAGGAAATACGCTTCAGCAAATTGATCTTCGCTTTGAATAAGGTCTTCTAAAATAACAAGGGCTAAGTTGCTGTTGTACTGGCTGTAGGCCGATGTGGCTTCTTCGTATTTCGAGATAGCGCGCTTGTTTTTAATGCTATATTCTTTGTGTGGTTGAGCCAAGCAAGAGTTCAACATAATCAAAAAAGAGAAAGATAAGAGCGATGTAATAAGTCTATTCATAGTCGTAAAATGCAATCCGGTTCGTTTCTACTAAATTCTTTGAATTAAACGGATAACCGCAGCGTGAACGAATTATTTTTGAACAATGCAAATTGTTTTACTTTCCGACACGCACGGTTACTTCGACGACCGATTACAAGAACACTGCCGAAATGCCGATGAGATTTGGCATGCGGGAGACATTGGGTCAGAAGAGATTGTTGAGTTGCTGGAATCACTGGGAAAGACATCGCGAATAGTCTACGGAAATATTGATGATTCACGCGTTCGCTCCATGACGAAAGAAGACTTGATTTTCGAGGTGGAAGGGGTGCGTGTTTTCATGACGCATATTGGTGGAAGACCGCCGTCTTACCCAGCGCGAATTTCAAAAATTATTCGAGATGAAAAAATAGATGTGTTCGTTTGCGGACATTCACACATTTGTCTAGCCGGAAAAAACCAACGTGAAGGTAATCTGCATTTAAATCCCGGAGCGGCCGGCACACATGGGTTCCACAAAGTGAGAACACTCATGCGCTTTCAAATTCAAAAAGGAAAAATTACAAATCTTGAAGTGGTGGAACTCGGTCCTCGTGCAGTAAGAATCTCTGAAGAAATCTAGTTTTTTATTTTGAAGACGTACACGTCTTCGTTCGGCTTCTTCATGAAATATTCTTCACGCGCTAGTTTTTCGAGCGCGAAATTTTTTGTGTTAATGGCTTGAAGCTGCTCTTTGGCGCGTTGATTTTCTTTTGCAACCTGAAGGGCTTGGTTACGCAGTTTGTGTAGCTCCCAGCGAGAAGAGATAATGAAAGGAATATCGATGTTATTGATGAAAAGATTGTAAAGTACAAATAGCGCTAGGGTAAGCAAGTAGCGGTTTTTGAAGACGAGGAATATCTTTTTCATGAGTCTAATTTCGTGAATTTGTTCGAATCATTCGCAATCGTTTCAGCATGTTTCACACAGGACGGTGTTATTTTAGCGGCCCATGAGGTATTTCAACGAGCAACTGGTTACAGATCTTGAATTTCAAGAGATTCGTGATGTGCTGTCTTCCTTCGCGAAGCAGCCAACCGCGGCGGCTGCGTTGAAAGAACTTTCTCCATATGGAAATTTAGATCTATGGAAATGGACCATTGAAATTACCCATGAGCTAAAGTCCCTGCTAGAAAATGACATTGTCCTTCCTGCCCTAGACTTCAAAGAATTCGGCGAAGAGTTGAAATTGTTGCGTGTGAAAGATTCGGTGTTGGCGGAAGAGAGCTTCGCTAAAATTCTTCAAGGCATTCGAATCATTGGTTTGTTGAAGAAAATTCCTGAAGAAGTTAGAACTTCTGTGCCACGAATAAATCGACTGATTCAGAGTTGTGAATACACTGATGAAATTGAAATTGAAATTCTGAAAATATTCGATTCGAAGTGGTTGGTGCGCGACGAAGCGTCTCATGAACTTTCTGTTATTCGACACGAAATTGTTTCCACCCGAAGGGAAATCTCTAAGAACTTTTTGAGAGTCATGAAAGACTGTCAAGGCAAAGGATTCTTAGGAGATACCGGAGAAGCTTATTTGTTAGACCGAAGAGTATTGAGCGTGCTGAGCGTATACAAGCGAAAGGTGCCCGGGAATGTCTTGGGGACGAGTAAGACGGGAGTTTTAACATACATAGAGCCGGGAGTGAATACACTTTTGAATTCACAAATGGAAATGCTTTTCGGCGATGAACGCGCTGAAATTCGGAAGATTCTTCAACGACTCACACGTTACTTATCTGGACACGCAGTTATGTTGAAGTCGGTATTGGATACCCTTCTTCAACTCGATAATATTCAGGCACGTGTGCGCTTGGCTGTGCTCATGAGTGCGCAGAAGGTTCAGTTTGTTTCAGAGCCAACTGTGAAACTCAACAAAGCTTTTCATCCGCTCTTGCTTTTGAAAAATGCAGAGCGAGGAAAAAAGACTATTCCGCAATCGTTGGAACTAAACAGTGAGCAGCGCATGATGGTTATCTCCGGACCGAATGCAGGAGGAAAAAGTATAACGTTGAAGACAGTTGGACTTATACAACTTATGTGGGAATGCGCATTGCTTGTGCCCGCTGAGGAGTCGAGTGTGTTAAGTCGATTCGATTGCATACTCACCGATATTGGCGACAATCAGAGTATAGAGAATCAGCTGTCAACGTATTCGTATCGGTTGAAGCGCATGAAGTTTTTCTTGGATTCAGCGAATAGAAGATCACTGATTTTGTTAGATGAATTTGGAACGGGATCAGACCCGGAATTGGGTGGCGCCTTGGCCGAAGTTTTTTTCGAAGAGTTATATGCGCGAAAATCGTTTGGAGTGATAACCACGCACTTTTCCCCCATTAAAATTAAAGCTTCGCAATTGCGTAATGCGGTGAATGGATGTATGCTTTTCAATACAGCAACTTTGGAGCCGACATACATCCTCAGTGTTGGCGAACCGGGCTCTTCGTTCACTTTCGAAGTGGCGAAGATGAATGGAATTCCGGAAGATTTATTGGATCGTGCGAAGAAGAAATTAAGCAAGCAGAAAATTGAAATGGATAGTTTGCTTTCCGATTTACAACGACAGAAATCTGAGTTGGAGACGGGGATATCGGCCGCCAGAAAACAAGAGGCGAGCGCAAGAAAAGAGGAGCAAACTTTTCAATCTAAATTGGAAAAACTTCAAGATAAATTAGACAAGCAGCAAGTGACTTCCGAAAGAAATAACAAGTATATTATTTTAGGAAAGAAGGCAGATCAACTGGTAGAGAAATTCAATCTTCGCGCGAAGAATAAAGATGTTCTAGAAGAGCTAAAGAAATTTGTAGCGGTGGAAAAGACAGAGCGCGAAGAATCTCGTAAAAAGAAGAGGGTTCTTACAGAATCTAAGGTTAAGACTGCGACCAAAGAAAAGGTTATTCAAGATCGAAAGAAAATGATTGCGGGAGCTACTGTTCGATTGGAAAAGACGCAGCAGATAGGTGAAATTCTCGAAGTCATTGGCGAAACAGCTACGGTAGCTTTCGGAGTGTTTAAGACAAAAGTTGAATTAGGAAAGCTGCTCTTGATCCGTTAGTTCTTCGGAGTAAGGTTTAGGGCTTTTCCAAGCTCAATCATGTGAGCGAAAGCTTCTTCGAAATTATTCTGAATCTTTCCGTCGAGAATAGCGTCTTTAATTGCATTTTTTATTTCGCCAACCTCTTTACAAGGTGTTAAATTGAAGGTTTCCATGACTAGTTCACCGCTGATAGGGGGTTGGAAATTTCGAACACGATCCTTCTCTTCAAGCTCTACCAATTTCAACTTTACCTTTTCGTAATTCGCTAAATAGCGTTTCACTTTCGTTTCGTTTTTCGAGGTAATGTCTGCTTGACAAAGCAACATCAAATCATCAATATCATCGCCCGCCTCAAATAACAATCTGCGAACCGCCGAATCTGAAATCTCATCTTTCGTTAACGCAATTGGCCTAAGGTGAAGAGCCACTAGTTTTTGCACAAACTTCATTTGATGATCCAACGGAAGTTTTAAGCGTTGAAAAATCTTCGGCACCCATCGCGCTCCAATATCTTCGTGACCATGAAAGGTCCAGCCAATGCCGTCTTCAAATCTTTTCGTATGTGGCTTAGCAATATCGTGCAGCACTGCTCCCCAAAGCAACCAAAGGTTGTTTGTATTCGCGCGCAGATTGTCGACCACTTCTAGCGTGTGAAAGAAATTGTCTTTGTGCGCATAGTTGTTTTTCTTCTCAACACCATGAAGCTTCACCATTTCGGGAAAGAACTGGTGAAGCAAATCTGTATCGAAAAGAAGTTTTAATCCAATCGAAGGCTTTTTGGAAAGAAGGATCTTGTTGAATTCAACCATTGTCCTTTCCACACTCACGATTTCTAATCGCGCTGCATTTTCTTTAATTGCCTGAAGACTTCTTTCTTCAATGGTGAAGTTAAGTTGAGCAGCAAAACGAATGGCGCGCATCATACGCAGCGGATCGTCGCTGTACGTTATAGTCGGTTCTAGAGGCGTGCGGAGAATTTTATTTTCTAAATCTAATAGCCCATTAAACGGATCAACAAGTTCTCCGAACGTCTCTTCTTGCAGTGAAAGAGCCATAGCATTCACAGTGAAGTCTCTGCGCATTTGATCTTCTTCTAAACTTCCTTTTTCCACATCGGGTTTTCTGCTAGTTGCACGATAGGATTCTTTTCTGGCTGAAACGAATTCTACTTCGCTTCCCTTATAAACGAAATGTGCGGTCCCGAAGTTTGCAAAAATTGACACGCGCTTCACGTTGAGTAATTCGGCAGTTCTATTGGCTAATGCAGGCCCGTCGCCACTTGTAACAATGTCAATGTCCTTGTTCAGCCTTTTTAACATGAGATCACGGACGTATCCACCAATAACAAATGCTTCAGCATGCTGTTCGGAGGCCGCTTTTTGAACGGCTCGAAAGATGGTTTTTTTTAGATGACGACTAAAGTTCATTTGCGGTGCAAAGGTACTTTTCAAAACGAGGAAATAGA
>JBILTF010000031.1:0-23692 GCA_044371675.1 Flavobacteriales bacterium | reverse complement strand
GCATTTTATACAATCTTGAACTTACGGAGGAGCAAGACGGAAGAATGCTCGAAAGAGCCTTCTGCACGCTAAGTTCGTTCGATGTAGAGACAGCAGAAAGGCTTTGTGCTATTCATTGGGTTTTGCGTGCAGCGAAATCCTACCCCGAATTGTATGATGAAATTATTGCTGGAATTGAACTCGTGAAAGACATTGGAACGCCTGCCTGGAAGCGATACAGTTCGAAATTAATTTTTAAACTAGAGATTACAAAGGCGAAAGCCTTTAGTTCGAAAGTAACGAAATAATCTCTGCCGAAACATCTCCTTTCTGAACATCGAATTGACGCACATGCGGTTTATTGCGGTACCAAGTCATTTGGCGCTTTGCGTAATTTCTTGTGTTTTTCTTTATCTCTACAACGGCCTCCTCCTTCGAACAAGAACCCTCTATAAATTTAAAAATCTCCTTGTAACCAACAGTGTTTAACGACTGAAGATGCTGCCTGGATTGAAGCCCTTGAACCTCTTCAAACAACCCCTCTTCAACCATTTTATCTACACGACTGTTAATTCGATTATAAACCCATTCACGTTCGCCTGAAAGAAACACATGAATAATCTCGGCGTCAATACTATCGCTCGATTTCGTGCGTAATTCTGAGAAGGGTTTGCCTGTGATTTGAATAACCTCCAGCGCACGAATAACACGATGTGCATTTTCTAAATCGGCTTTTTCTGCAAATTGCGGGTCTTTCAATTGAAGTTCCTTCACAAGAACATCTAAGCCCTCACTTTCACATCTTTCATTCAATGTATTTCGAACTTCCTTATCGCCTGGCAATTCGTCTAACCCATAGAGTAAGGCATCCATGTAAAGCATACTTCCACCAACAACTATAACAACTTCATTCGTTAGAAACAACTCTTGAATTTTCGCACGAGCCTGACGCGAGAACATACCGGCTGTGAATTCTTCTTCAACAGATAAAAAAGAAATGAAATGATGTGGAGCTGTGCTCAGCTCGTCTGCCGATGGTTTTGCGACACCGACGGACATTTCACGATAAAACTGACGTGAATCGCAGGAAATAATTTCTGTTTGAAATTGCTGTGCTAATGAAATGGCTAAAGCTGTTTTACCGACACCCGTAGGTCCTGAAATAGCGATGAGCGTTTTCATTTGTATCAGATTAAACCTCTTCCTACTTTCTTAATTTTACCTTCCTCTACCATCTTAGGCATAAGGGTATCTAAAACTCCGTTAATGAAGGTTGCAGACTTTGGCGTACTGTAAAATTTTGCCAATTCAATGTATTCATTCATGGTTACTTTGGTAGGAATACTCTCAAAATAAATGGCTTCAGCTATAGCCATTTTCAATAACACTAAATCCATTATTGCAATACGGTCGGTTTCCCAATTCGGTGTTACCAACGCGACTCTTTCTTTCGTGTCTGCCCCTGTTGACAATGTTTTACGGAATAACTGACGACAAAACTCTTCTTCCTCATCTCCTTCTTTCCACAAGGGTAGAAACTCAATATCGGTATCTGATTCCTTAATGGCTTTAAGAGATCGTAAAACCATGCTTGCGGTTAGATCTATGTCATCGTTCCAGAATATCCCTTGTTCCTCAAGGTAGTCGTGCATTAATTCAAAATTCACTAAATGACGTTTGAACAATTTTACCACAATCTCCTTATCGTGCTCGAAACTTCGCTCGTCACTGGTCAGGTATTCTTGATAGTCGTGACAATCTTGAATATCCTTGAACATTTGCTTCAACAAGTCGCGATTTTCGGTCCACTTCAAATGGTTTTCCTTGGTGGCTTTTTCCAGCGATTTACTGTGCGATAAAATACGAAGTACTGCATTTGCAGCGAATTTGGTATTGGGATGAAGATCTTCGTGGCTCGGAAGTTTTTTATTCATTCCTGATTCAATTTTTTCAATTGAAAGCGAATGCATTTCCACCATTAACTGAATGAAGCCAACATACAAATCGCGAAATCGGTTAACGCTTTCAAATAACATCTTTTCGTAGGTGGCAGCGTTAGGCTCTTCGTCGTTATAGTAAGCGAAAAGTACTTGTAAAACTTTAATTCGTATGTGTCTTCTGTTTAGCATAATTCTTTCCCTCTGATCAATGTCTCGTTTTAATATTCGCAATCGACTGAATGCGTTGCTCTGCCATCTGATTAGCAGCCAAATATGTCGGAATTCCTTTTTCTTTTGATGCTGAATAAATTCTGCGCGTTGTGTCATAAATCAACTCTGCTTGCGCTAAAGAAGCTTGACGGTTATACCCTACAATTTCCCAGTAGCAATTGATGATTCCGCCAGCGTTAACTAAGTAATCAGGGGCGTACAAAATTCCTTTATCCAAAACACGCTGCCCATCTTCAGCTTCTATTGCCAACTGATTGTTTGCTGCTCCGCAGATAATACCGCATGACAACTGTTCTAGTGTTTCCTTACTAACTGTTGCACCCATGGCGCAAGGACTGTAAATGTCCATAGGAGTTGTATAAACTTCTGATGGAAGTATGGCTTTTACACCGTGCTTCTTCACTACTTCATTCACTCGGTCTTGATCAATATCGGTGATAATCACATGTGCGTTTTCTTTCACCAAATATTCAACTAAGTATTCTCCTACATGCCCCACTCCCTGAACGACAATAGTCTTTCCAGAAAGTGATTCGCTACCGGTTTGTTCTTTCACACTGGCTTTCATGCCCATGTAAACACCATAAGCCGTCACCGGACTTGGATCTCCGCCACCACCCATGTAATCTGGCAAACCAACAACATGATCGGTTTCCATCTTTACGTATTCCATGTCACGCGTACCGATACCCATGTCTTCGGCGGTGATGTATCTTCCACCCAAACCGTCTACGAATTTTCCGAAGCTACGCATGAGTGCTTCGTTCTTATCTTTTTTTGAATCTGCAATAATCACAGCTTTTCCTCCACCGATATTCAATCCGGCGAGAGCGCTTTTATAGGTCATACCGCGAGAAAGACGAAGTGCATCAGTCAATGCATCGCCTTC
Organism: Flavobacteriales bacterium; assembly: GCA_044371675.1. Classification (GTDB taxonomy): domain Bacteria; phylum Bacteroidota; class Bacteroidia; order Flavobacteriales_D; family Sanyastnellaceae; genus CAIZGX01. Next base: position 20,653 of record JBILTF010000031.1, on the reverse strand, counting down.
AGAGGCGTACATCCACATGCGCGTTCCGCCCACTGCTGGTCCTAATGTTGTGTTGTGAATTGCTACGATGGCTTTTAATCCGGTTGCATTATCTTGACAAAAAACCACTTGTTCGTGGTTATGCAACGCCATTCTTTCTGTAACTGCAGACATTTCTGCAGAGCTGTTTTGTTGAGTCATAAAAAATGATTTCCTGTTGAAAGATTAACTTTCAGCGGCAAATTTAGCGCTTAACTATGAAAGTTCAGCTATTATTGAAGAATTTCGTCAATGGCTACTGCCAATTTGCGATCTCTCTCCGTAACTACATCTCCAGCGTCGTGAGTGCTTAATTCAAGACGAACGTAATTATAAACGCTAAACCAAGCCGGATGATGACCATGCTTTTCAGCCAAGAAAGCGACTCTCGTCAAGAATGTAAATGCCTCTTGGAAGTCTTTGAAACGAAATTCTCTAACGAGTTTATTGTCCAATTCGCGCCACATAGTGCTTTAATTTTCCCAAATGTACACTTTTCTTCGAACCATTCACATTCCACATTGAATAATTGACAATGAATTAAAGTTTAGGAAACAATATTTTGAACCAATTTTGAATCATGATAAACGGACAATGCCTTCTTTCATTTATTCCTATGCGTGCAGAAGCTTCTGACCGCAGCGAACAAGTGAGTCAACTTATTTTTGGAGAAACCTACGAGCTGCTCGAGGAAAATGAGAAATGGTATTTCATTGAAACGAGCTTCGATAAATACCGCGGCTGGATTGATAAAAAACAATTCTCACCACAAGTTTTTGAAGTTGACACGGACCGTGTTTATGCTTATCCAAGTGCTCTTCGACAATTCGAGAACAAACAAATACTAATGCCTCTTGGAGCATTTGTCCCCTTGGAATTTCCTTATCAAATTCTGTCTCTGAATGAGGCAATTACTTTGTTCAAGTCCTATGTTGGTGTGCCCTACGTTTGGGGAGGAAAGACCAATTTCGGATACGACTGTTCTGGCTTCACGCAATCCTTTTTCAAGACACTCGGACATTCATTAAAACGCGATGCTTATCAGCAAGCCACCGAGGGGACGGACGTCATGTTGCTTTCAGAAGCCCAAACAGGTGACCTTGCTTTCTTTGATAACGCGGACGGTCGAATCACACATGTCGGATTAATAATGGAAAACAACGGAAGTTTCGAAATACTTCACGCTTCCGGTGAACTGAGAATAGACCTACTCGATCATCAGGGCATCAATAAAAAAAGCGAAGGTTATTCGCATAACCTTCGCCTCATTCGCAGAATTCTTTAAGACTTATTTCGCGCGAAGCGCATCATCAATTAATTTCACAACATGTCCACGGTGTGCTTTTGTTAAGGCGCCACCTGCGATATTACCAACTTCCATTTTCTTAATTCGGATTAGTTCTGATAAAGCCACTCCTTGAGAAATATTATCGTATCTGTTTTTCACGTCGAGCATATCAATTAATCTGCGCGTGTATTCGATTTGCAAGTTTTGACGAATGGTATTCACTTCACCCTTCAAATCAGATTCGAATATGGCTTGTGTAAGATCAAACATCACTTCATCAATAGAATAAGTATTTCCATACATGTAACTATCAATGATTCTCTGATGAACACGCGGGTGCATTAAGTGATTCAAGCACTCCGATTGCATATCTAAAATACGATCGTGAATCTTAGGGTCATCGCTTTTCGAGAATTGGCTAAAGCCTCTTCTTTGATCCAACAAGTAATTGAAGGTTGGAATAGCTTCACTCCAAACATCTCCTGCAAAAGCATATTTAGCCAAAGCCTTCATCGCTTCTTTTTGTTTCACTTCAGAAACAGGCTCCAATGGCTTAACCGCAGAACCTTGACCAACATAAGCTCTATCGTAGTGAACACCTCCAATTTGACGTGTCATTACATTGGTTTGAATGCCATACTCCTTCGTTGCAATTAAAAAAGATTGAAGTAATTCAGCGTAGCTTTCATTCGAGGTAATCAAATGCTCTTTCAATTTAGGCAGAACAAATTTCACTAATTCGCAACGCTCAGCGCCGTATGCAACTGGATCACTTGAAAGATCGTAGATGTTTACATCCGGATCAATTCCTCTTCCGGCAGTGCGCATATCGTCTCCATCGTTTCCATAAGCCAACTGATGCTCTATGCTTCTAGCAGTAATTTTATCTAAACGCTCTTTTTCTTTCTGTTCATCTGAAACTGAAACGCTATATCCGTATTCAATCACCCACTTATCGTAAGGGCCAACTTTAACATCGCAATAAAGCGCTTGCTCTTTCGGATTCATTTGGTAATTGAAAGCTGGGTATTCCATCACTGAATTCGCTAAACCTTCCTTGTTGATTTTTTCTACATTCTTAATATCTGCTACCGACTGAAGCGTGCTTGCCCGCATGTTGTGCGTAAGACCAAGCGTGTGACCTACTTCGTGCAGAACCAAGCGATATAACATCTGACGAACTATTTCTTGCTTCTCTAAATCGCTTGCTCCCATAACGTTTGCTGCGTTGGTTCCGAAAATCAATTGCTCATTGCTCATAGCAGCGGCATTGCATAAGAAAGGATTGCGGGCTCCTTTTTCCTTCAACAATTGCTCTTGCTCTTCGGTTAAAGAACTTCCCAAACGGAAAGTACGATCGGCATAAACACGATTGGTTAAAGCCACCCACTCCAACATAATGTCGGCACCTAAAATTTCACCTGTACGCGGATTCACGAAACTCGGACCGTAACCCCCGAATGGAGGTGCTGGAGTAGATGTCCAACGAAGTACATTGTAACGAACATCTCCTGCATCCCAACTTGCATCATCGGGTTGTTGAAGACAAACTACAGCATTCTTAAATCCTGCTTCTTCGAAAGCCACATTCCATCTCTCAACTGCTTCCTTAATAATTGGACGAAATTCCTCAGGAGTGGTGTTTTCCATCCAGAAAGTAATCGGTTGGATGGGTTCACTCAATTTGTCATTCGGATTTTTCTTTTCCAAATTCCAACGGTGAATCACATCTCTCCAAGGTGTTGCAGATGCAACGGTCATGTCGTTTACTTGCGTTGTGAAGTATCCAATTCGCGGATCATCATATCTAGGTTTGAAGTTATTTTGAGGAACAGAAAGGAACGAATGCTGATATTGCACGGTAACGTTTCTTCCGTCTGCAACAGCGTCTCCACCAATGTTTGGTGAACTGGTCTCATATACATACGACACCACGATATCAGAATTTTCTGTGTAGGTGCGAATAGAATTTATCTTCGACTTTTCCTTACTTAAACTTCCCAATGGAGCATCTCCGCCGCGAGGCGCAGGCATTTTCACCAATTGCATTTTTTCAGAGAGTAATAATGCATCACCATCGATGAGCATTTTATTTCCATCTAAACTCGTTGCTTCAATTTTTTCAGAGGCTAAGACGGGGTTGTTGATGTTTGAAGATGCTGATTTACTAATGGCGTTTGAAGGGTCGTAATAAAAGTTCGTGTTAGGCTGAACAATTTCTAACCGCTCGTAATTTTTCTTAAAAACAACAATCTTGGAATCCCCGAAAGCCCCTTTGTGGTAGCCCGTTTCAACCGGAGCGTTTTCAATATAATTGAAGTAAATAAACTCTTGATTCAATTGTGATTTCTGAATTTCAAGGTACGTTTTACCTGTAACTGTATCAGTGAAAAATGTAAGAAGCCCTTCTTTCTTTTTACACTTCTTCACTAAATCGCCATATTTATCTTCTGGCTTTTTCTCTTCTTTTTTCACCGGTTCCTTCTTCTTTTTTGAAGGGTCAACGGTTCCGTAGGCCGGAAATACCATTACTCCGCATAGGACAATGGCACATAATGCTAGATGCTTTTTCATTTGCTCAATTTAGATAGGCGAATATAAATCAGGTTACGTTAAAAATAACTTACCTTTGCAACGGTAAAAAAATTCACCCTTTAAATGGAATCTTCCCCGTGCAATTCGAACTTACAAAAGACTTGTTGGCAGACCTCCGCAAATGGATAGGCGAAGGAAAGGATAGTGCTATACACGAATTTACCAAAGATCTTCACCCTGCAGACGTTGCAGAAATCATTAATGAGCTTCCTACGCGAGAAGGTGTTTACCTCTATCGAATTCTCGATGAAGAGAGCGCTGCGGATGTTATGCTTGAATTGGATGAAGACATTCAAGAGACCCTACTATCAAATCTTACTAGCCGCGAAATTGCCGAAGAGTTAATAGAAAACATTGACTCCGATGACGCAGCCGACGTCCTTGCTGGATTAAGTGAAGAAAAACAGGAAGAGGTTATTGCCCTTCTTGAAGATGAGGAGCAGGCCAGTGACATCATGGACCTCATGACCTATGAGGAAGGTACAGCGGGAGCTATTATGGCTGTAGAAATGGTTACTGTGCACGAGGACTGGACAGTTGCGCAAGCCATTCGAGAAATGCGCAAGCAAGCTGAATACATTGACAATATCTACTCTATTTATGTAATTGACGAAAACGATCATATGCTAGGGATATTAAGCATGAAGGCCCTCATATTCGCCTCGGCAAGTATGCGTGCTACGTTAAAAGATTTATATAAAGAATCTAAAGTTCGGACTGTAGATGTGAACACGCCAGTTGAAGAGGTGATGCGTATTATGAAAAAGTACGACTTGGTTGTATTACCTGTTTTAGACGAAGAAAAAAAATTAGTTGGTCGAATTACCATCGACGATGTGGTGGATTTAATGCAAGAAGTTTCCGATCGTGATTACCAATTGGCAAGCGGTATCTCTGAAGACGTTGAGTCAAGCGATAGCATTTGGACACTCACGCGCGCAAGACTTCCCTGGTTATTGATTGGAATGATTGGAGGAATGAGTGGCGCCTACATCATTGGTGTATTTGACATTACTGAATATCCGGCCATGGCCGTATTCATGCCACTGATAGCGGCTACCGGAGGAAACGTTGGGGTTCAATCCGCCGCGCTTGTTGTTCGAGCTTTAGCGAATCAGAGTGCATTTGACGAAACGGTTTGGCAAAAATTAGTTAAAGAATTTGGAGTTGGGCTGCTTAATGCCGCTGTCTGTAGCGCTCTTATATTTTTAGCAAGCCAACTGTTTCACTTCGAATTATTGCTAAGCCTAACGGTTTCAATGGCATTGTTCTGTGTGATCATTTTCGCGAGTTTAAGTGGAACCTTCTTTCCACTTATGTTAGACAAATTAAAAATTGATCCTGCCTTGGCGACCGGCCCTTTCGTTACAACTGCGAATGACATCGTGGGACTTATTATTTATTTTAGTGTTGGACATTATTTCCTCACTCATTTCACATCTTTACCCCATAGCTTATTCTGATGGGAAAGAGAATTCTTTTCTTAGAAACTGTTCATCCTGTTCTCGCTGAAAAGTTAAATGCGTTGGGATTCGAATGTAAGTTTAACTATTCTGTTTCATACGATGAGTTATTGAAGAGCATTTCTGAATACCACGGAATTGTGCTTCGAAGTCGAATTACATTCGATAAACAATTGATTGAAGCTGGAACGAATTTAGAATTCATTGCTCGAAGTGGATCTGGGCTTGAAACCATTGATCTTGCTTGTTGTGCAGATCGCAATGTCAAAGTATTCTCTTCTCCAGAAGGAAACTCTGATGCTGTTGGTGAGCATGTGGTTGGAATGCTATTGGCTTTAGCAAATAACATTCATCTGGCGAATGCAAGTGTTAGAAGAAAAGAATGGCTTCGTGAAGAACACCGCGGATTCGAGATAAAAGGAAAAACCATTGCTCTTATCGGGTTCGGACACATGGGACAAAGTGTTGCTCAAAAAATAATCGGGTTTGAAGCTCACGTAATTGAATTCGATAAGTACACCGAACGTTCATTCGGTTCAATCGCCACTCGCGTAACGCTTCAAGAAATTTTTGACACGGCCGATATCGTTAGTCTGCATTTACCGCTGAGCGAAGAGACGAAAGAGTATGCGAATCATGCCTTTTTCCAATCTTTTAAAAAACCAATTATTTTCATTAACACTTCTCGTGGCGGGCATATTAATACAACTGATTTAATTATGGCACTCGACGCAGGAATTGTAAGTCACGCAGCATTAGATGTTCTTCCTTTCGAAAAATCTTCTTTGGAAGGATTGAATGACAACCTCTTGTTTGAAAAACTTTTGACTTATCCTAATGTGTTGATTACACCTCATGTTGCGGGATGGACAAGCGAAAGCTACTACAAGTTGTCGCATGTCTTATTCGGAAAAATAAAAGAGCACTACGCCCTTTAGATTATTTCTTCAAACAACGTATCCGTTCTTTTTCCCAAGTAGCTTTTGATTCTTTTGAAAAAGCTCTATCAAATTCAATCTTCCTTGTTTTTGAGGTATACATGCAACGAGCGTATGGAGCCGATTGTAGTTCTTCACTAAACCCTTCAACAGAAATTTCCATTGAAACTTGTAACTCCAAAACAAAACCAACTTTCCAATCTTTATCGGGTATATTGTCAGTAACAACCTCTAGCATTTTGGTCAAATACCCGTCCTTTTCAAAAGAGATATGATAGATCGCATTCGGGCGCAAGAAAAATTCAAAATTTCCTCTATCACTAAAGGTGTCAAATGTTGCTTTCTTAGACTCCGATCCAATAAGCTCTACCGAGATGCGCGTAGGCATTTCAGCATCGGTATCATTTGCAATGGTACCTCCATTTACATAAACTAACTTTTCGTTCTTCTTTTCAGCAGCTAACCATTCGGGTAGATTCTTCTTCTGTCCAATAGAATGAAAACTTAATACTTGAAAAGCGATAAATAAAAGGAACAAAACTCTATACATGCTGCGTCATTTTTTTATAAAGATATGAACATACTTTTTCCTAGATTAGGAGTTTCTGGGATTGCGGTAGTTCGCGTATGCACGAACCGCGAAAGTCAGAAGCAATCCAATTCCAATTATGCTTAACACACCCCATAACCAGCTCAACTCATCTTTGCGAACAACTAAAAACACAACCGCTATTAAAACCAAAGTGCTCACTTCATTAAGCATGCGCATGTGATAAGCTTTGTAGGTTCTTCTGTCTTCGCATAAGTTCTTGAAAATTCGTTGTCCTAAAATCTGATAAGCATATAAACAAAAAACAAAAAACAATTTTAAGAGCATCCAAGGTTGAGTGAGATAACCGGGATTGAAATATAAAAGGGAAACACCCAAAATAAGCGTTAAAATTGCGCTTGGCCACGTGATGATGTACCACAAGCGCCACTCCATAATTTTGTATTGTTTGATTAGAATTTCGCGTTCGACCGCTTCCTTTGTTTCTTGCGCTTCCGCATGATAAACGAACAATCTAAAAATATAAAAGAGTCCTGCGAACCAAGTAACTACAAAAATAATATGAAGAGCTTTTATTGTATCCATTAAGCGAACAATGCCTTTAATTCACTAGCATCTTCTGGCTTCATTTTTCCAGCTAAAATCAAACGCAGTTGGCGTCTTCTTAAAGCACCTTCAAATCGCGATTTCTCTTCTGTCGTTTCCGGAAATAATTCCGGAACATGAATGGGGCTTCCCATTTGATCCACGGCAACAAACGTATAAATAGCTTCGTTGCATTTGATCTTCTCACCAGTTGTGTGGTGTTCAACATAAATATCCATGAACACTTCCATAGAAGTAGCAAAACTTCTAGAAACTTTCGCTTCAATAATGACAATGTCTCCCAACTTAATTGGATGTTGAAAAGAAACATTGTTCACTGCAGCAGTCACCACTACTCTTTTGCAGAGTCTATGTGCTGATATTGCAGATGCAATGTCTAACCAATTCAGGAGTTGTCCTCCCATAAGATTTCCCAACGTATTGGTGTTTTCAGGAAGTACGAAATGTGTAGCTATCGTTAGCGTTTCCTTTGGTGATATAGTTCTCATTCCCATTTGTTTTTCAATTTACTAAATGCATCTATAACATGATTCACATGAATGACGTCTATACACTTGTTATGCATACCGTATTTACAATAATTACCCAACTTAGAACAAGGTCGTCCTTTCCTTTTGGCCTGAAGATAAACCGAATGCATATGCTCGCCCGGATTCGGATGTGGCCTATAAACTCCCATTCCCAATTCAGGAGACGTGCATCCCCAAATAACAACAATGTCATTCTTAAACGCAGAACCGATGTGCATCATTCCTGTGTCTCCACAAATAACAGCTTTAGCATGTTCAATAATACGAGCACTTTCATGAACACTGCACTTTCCAATTAAATCTAGATGAAGTGGAGAATGATTCAATTCAATTGAATCCTCCTTTCCTCCTATCCAAACAATTCTTTCATCATGAAATTTTCCAGAAAGTTCTGTCCAATATTCTTCACTCCAACGTTTTCCCTCATGTGCGCCGCCTGTAGCAATAACAGTGTATTTGTTTTCAATGAAATCTGTTGGAAGTAAATCCTCGATGGATTTCGTTGTTGAAGGGATGAAATAATCCAATCCCTTGCCATCATTTGAAATTTTAAACGTTTTAAGCGTTTCGAGGTAACGATCAACAATATGTCCAACAGAACCTTTCCATAGACCTAGGTTAATTTGAATCCATTTACGAAAGTTCTGTTTGTTTACTTGAAAAGAAAGCACTGCTAACTTTTTTCGAATACTTTTTGAGCGGAGGCTATTCTGTAGGTCTATGATGTAATCGAAATTCTCATCCTTCAACTCGTCTAAAACTTCCATCCCACTTTTCTCTACTGCCCATATCTTATTTACAAAAGGGTTTGCTTCTTGAATAAAAGCAAATCGACTTTGGGTAAGCAAATGCACTTCCGCGCCATGTGGAAGTTGTTCTTGAAGGATTCGATAAACAGGAGAAGTGAGAACAATATCTCCGATACTGCTGAACCGAATCACTAAAATTTTTGCCCTAGAATTCATTTCGGGTGCAAGATACATTCAAAAGGAACTCACTACTTTTGTGAAATGATAATTGATACGCACAGCCACGTTTATTTAGACGTTTTTCAGGAAGATTTGAATAAAGTCGTTGAACGTGCGAAATCTTTTGAAGTACAAAAGGTTTTACTTCCCAATATAGATGAAGCAAGCATTGCTCCAATGCTCGCACTCTGTGAGTCATATCCTTCTTTTTTTCATAGTATGATCGGATTGCATCCGTGTGATGTGAACGAAGATTTCGAAGAAGTTCTTGCACGTATGAAAGCACTCATTCCCATTGTAATGCCTGTTGGTATTGGCGAAACGGGCATTGACTTGCATTGGAAGCAGGACAACTTAGATAACCAAAAAAAATCTTTCATTGAGCAAATTGGCTGGGCAAAAGAATTTAAATTACCCCTAGTTATTCATGCTAGAGAATCGTTCAAAGAAATTTTTGATTGTCTCGATGAGCATGATAGTCCTGAGCTTCGTGGTGTTTTCCATTGTTTTACGGGAAGTGAAAATGAGATTCGAAAAATCTCATCGTACAATAATTTTTATTTCGGAATTGGAGGCACTTCAACCTATAAGAAAAATCAAGATGGTAGCATTCAGAAAATTCCATTAGACAAACTTGTAGTTGAGACAGATGCTCCTTACCTCTCACCAGTGCCTCATCGCGGAAAGAGAAATGAACCCGCGTTCATTGCCCATACGGTGGAATTCATTGCTAAATCGTTAGGACTCACGTTCGACGAAACAGCCGCGCTTACTACTGCGAATGCGAAGCGATTGTTTTCGTTGGGGTAGAACAGATTTGTAATGGGTAACAACTCCAAAAAAAAAGCCCTCTAATGAGGGCTTTTGATGTGGGAATTACTGGGTTCGAACCAGTGACCCTCTGCTTGTAAGGCAGATGCTCTGAACCAGCTGAGCTAAACTCCCTTCCTTTTTCAGGAGTGCAAATATATAACGTGAATCTGATTCTCCAAAAAAATTATACGTTTTCTTCAGTTTCTTCTTCAGAACTTTCCTCAGAAGTCTCGAAATCAAGCATGTCGCGACTCTTTAAAAGTCCATACCAACTAAATAGTTTTTTGATATCGCTGTCGTAAACACGTTCCTCATCAAAGTCAGGAAGAATTTTTCTGAATTCTTCACGCAAAGCTGTGCCAGCCAAACTGCTCATAGGACCTTCAGCTTCAGCATAAACATTTTTCATGTTTAAAAGCACCTGTTTCAATGGCACATCTTCCTCATAGGTAAACATACTAATGTCGCCCAAGGTACTTACACGCTGTGTGCTTAGAATTGGCTGACGCTTTCCGTCAACTAATGATTCTGCTAATACCGCGACTTTACCTGCCGACACCACTTTAAACAATCCAGATTTTCCGGATACTGAAATAATTTTTTCCAACTCTGTTGCCATGCTTGTTTTTTTGAATGGAGGCAAATCTAATCAGTTCGAATAGAAAATTATCAATTAGATGTATAATTTTTCTCTCTAACTTGGCCTCATGAATGCAAACATTCTTATTCTATACGCTGGGGGGACCATTGGGATGTGGGAAGATCCTGCTACTGGGACACTGATTCCGCTTGATCTAAAAGATTTAAACAAATACCTACCTGAGATTCTCGGGTTGAACGTTAGCTACGAAGGAATTTCGCTGCAAATACCTATTGATAGCGCTGAATTAACACCAATTGTTTGGACCGAATTGGTTCAAATAATTGAAACCAACTACGCTTCGTTCGATGGATTTGTTATTTTACACGGCACGGATACGATGGCCTATACCGCTTCTGCACTGAGTTTTATGATTCAGGGATTGAACAAGCCAATTATTTTAACCGGATCGCAGTTACCGTTGGGAAGGCTTCGCACCGACGGAAGAGAAAATTTTATAACAGCAATTGAAATTGCTTCAACAAGAAAAAACAACGAACCATTGGTACAGGAAGTAGCCATTTGTTTTGGAGAGCGTCTAATGCGTGGCAATCGAAGCTGGAAAGCCAACACAGAAATATTTGATGCATTTGACTCTCCTAATTACGGAAACCTTGCCAACATTGGAACACATATTATTTTCAATGAACAACTTCTTTTTCGTTCTAAGAAAAAATTGAAGTTTTCTAAAGAGATGACTGAAGGTGTTGGTGTCTTGAAATTATATCCCGGAATTCTGCCTTCTTCCATTGCATATGCGTTAGCTCGTCCGAAAATGGAAGTTTGCATCATTGAATCATTTGGAGCTGGGAATGTTCCACGTAATGATGAGTTTTTAAATGTGTTCAAAGAAGCAATAGGTCGGGGAGTTTCAATAATAAATATTTCTCAATGCAGAAGAGGAAGTGTGGATGAAAGACTATATAAAACTGGGAAGGCCTTTGCTGAAGTCGGAGCTGTTTTCGGAAATGACCTCACCTTTGAAGCAGCCATTACCAAGAGTATGTACTTGTTAGCACAAGGATTTTCTGGTGAAGATTTCCGACAGGCTTTGATAGAAAATATTGCGGGTGAAATAAGTGAGAGCTAAGTTCTGTAAGATTTTGTCATTTGCTTCGTACTTTCGTGAAATGCGATTTATTCTTGCTATAATTGTTTTTGTACTTCTCACTAGAACTACTTCTGGGCAGTTTGTTACGAATGGCAGCGCCTTTTCGACTGGTGGAAATTGCTTCACACTTACCCAAGCCATCAATAACCAAACCGGCTCCGTTTGGTCTACATCAACTATTAATTTAACACAGAGCTTTGACTTAAATTTCACAATGAGTTTCGGAGCAAACAATGCAGGGGCTGACGGGAATTGTTTCATACTTCAACCCGCCGGAACCGACGTTTTAGGAATTGGTGGTGGAGGAATGGGATTCGGAGGTTTGGTTACTGGATTCGCTGTTGAGTTTGATTCTTACCAGAATATAAGCCCAAACTCAGATCCGTCGTATGATCACATTGCTTTTTTGAAAAACGGTGTTGTTAATCATGGCTCCGCGAATAACCTCGCTGGACCCGTTCAAGCCAATGCAACAAATACCAATATTGAGGACAATACCAGCCACCAAGTGCGCATGGTCTGGGATGCTACAACATTGACTTTTAGTTGCTACTTCGATTGCAGCCTCCGATTAAGTGCAACCATTGACATGGTTAACAGCATATTCTTAGGAAACCCAATTGTGTACTATGGTTTTGCAGGAAGCACAGGAGGAGAAAATAATTTACAAACGGTTTGTCTTCCTAATAGCGTAAATCCTTTAGTTACACCGCAACCAATATGTGAAGGCGGTAATTTAACTTTGAACGCACCCACAAACGCTGCATCAAATATTCAGTGGGAACCCGCTGGAATCATCGACAATCCAAATGCGGCAACCATCAATGCTATATTGTCATCAAGCACCACATTCACCATTTCGTATTCTGATCTGTGTGGCATTCCTCACCAACATTCGGTTTTAGCAACAACGCTCCCCTCTCCCGTAATAACCGTCCCTGATGATTCCATCGTATGCGACAACAGCAATTTAACACTGAACGCGACAATTTCTGGCTCTTACACCAACATGATTTGGACAACAAATACAGGGTCTATTACGAGTGGACAAACGACACCTTCACCCGCTGTATCCGGAGCTGGAACCTATACATTTACTGCATTCAATGGCATCTGCGGCGTGAATGACGCTATGATTATTTCGGAATTACTTTATCCAATAGCAACTTGGTCCGACAGTGTCTATTTCTGCGCTGGGGAGAGCGTTGTTCTTGATCCAATGTCAAACGCAACATCCTTCAGCTGGGACATCGATGGCTCAACTTTGCCCACCCTTGAGATCAATTCTGGAGGGAATTATTCAGTTCTGTTGTACAACAATTTTTGCGCAACTGCCGAAAGTATTATCGCCTACGAAGTTTCTCCGCCAGTGTTATATCTTGGACAAGATCAATTTCTGTGCATTGGAGAAACCGCAACAATCAATTCGAATTCAACCGGTTTATGGAACACCAATGTCATTTCAAATCAAATTACAACAAACTCTTCAGGCGTTTATTCGCAGATCTTAAATACTCTTGGATGTATAAGTGCCGACACTGTGAATATTACCTTTCAGTTTCCACCTATTGTTGACCTGGGGAATGACACAACTATCTGTGAAGGAACTATTCTCAACCTCAACGCTAGTGCCATTGGCACATGGAACACTGGCAGCCTTGCGACTATTTTACCCGTAAGTTTACCAGGGAGCTACAGCGTGATTGTAAACGATGGTGTTTGCATTTCATTGGATAGTATTGAAATCTTCATGGACTATCCGCCAATGGATGTTCTTCCTGATTCCGTAACTCGCTGCTCTGACCTTCCTGTAACGTTAAATGCCGGAGAAAATCTAGCTGAAACATATAGCTGGAGTACATCTGAAACAAGCACATCAATTATCCCTCCTGTGACCGGCACCTATACCCTAACAGCATCGAATTACTGTGGAACGCTAACTGAAACAATTGAGATTGTTTATGAAAAGTGTCAATTCTCCCTGTTTGTACCCAACAGTTTCACACCAAACAACGATGGAATAAATGATGTTTGGTATCCTATTTTCGATCAATTAAACGAAATAGAAATTACGGTATTCGATCGGTGGGGAGAACCTGTTTTCGCAGGAAACAAGCATAGCTTCTTTTGGACTGGCAATGTTCGCGGTGGTGATTATTACGCACCTATTGGAACATATAGTTATAAGATTCTTTACAGGTCTCAATTCGGCGACGAAGAGATTATCTACGGGCACATTTTGCTTTCGAGATAATCCAATAGTTGTTATAGGAAAATTCGGCATAACAACTTCTACTTTCAAACCCACTTGAATATTGGGACAATCGAAAAGCTTAATTCAATTTCAGATTGAAATTATACGAAAATCACATACCAAAAAATTGCGCCTGGCCCATTCAAAATTAAACTTTGAAAACAAAAAGTCGCATGAAAAATTCCTTTCTTTCAAGAGATCAAAGAGTGGGCATTGTCATTTGGATTTCACTAGCTGTTTTTTACTTAACCTATAAAGAAATCGCAGCTTTCTATTATCCTACGAGCACTCTATTTATTCAATTCGATTCGCTGGCATCAGAAACAATTGACACGGCCCAGTTTCAGAAAAACACAAATTTTCAAAATGAACAAATCGTATCGCTTGAAATTAACAGTGCCGACTCAACAGACCTATTAAAGCTAAAAATTCCCGGGTATTTAATCTCAAAAATTCTCGCTTATCGCGAACAGCTTGGCGGATACTCTAATAGTTTTCAACTCTTGGAAATATATCATTTTCCCGAGTATATTTTTGAACGTATTCATTCCACACTTCAAGTAAATACTTCACTAATTCAACCCCTTGGAATTAACACCAAATCAGAGGAGGAACTTGCACTTCACCCCTATTTAAGTTTCAAAGAAGCAAAAGCAATTGTGCTATTCCGCAAGAATAACGGGGAATTTAAAACCCAAGATGATTTCAATGAAATTATTGTATTACCCGACGAAACGAAAGTCCGATTAAAACCATACCTTGCAAAGGATTTTCAATCTTATGCAAACACTTCAGGAAAGAGTCCGTGAACTCATTATAGACACCCCTAATTTCCCGATAGAAGGGATTATTTTCAAAGACATTTTACCTCTTTTTCGAAATACAGATCTCGTTAAAGAGCTGGTTTCGGAAATGGCCGAGGAAGTCAGAGTCCTCAATCCAACTGCATTGGTTGCCATGGAAAGCAGAGGCTTTTTATTGGGAATGCCACTGGCCCTAAAGCTTGGGATACCCTTTATTTGCATCAGAAAAAAAGGTAAGCTGCCAGGGGCTATTTCAGGCATCTCCTACTCGTTAGAATACGGCAATGCCGAGATTGAAATTCAGAAAACAGCGTTAACATCAAAAGATCGCGTTGTTCTTCATGACGACGTTCTTGCAACCGGTGGAACGGCTCATGCAGCAGCACAGCTAATAAAAAGCACAGGCGCCGAATTAGTAGCTTTTTCATTCCTCCTGGAATTAAATTTTCTAAATGGAAGAGAAATCATTGGTTTGGACAATGCAACCGTACATACTTTTGCATCGTATTAAAAAATTAGAATAACTTAACCATGAACTTCAAACAAGAAGAAAGCGAAGCAATGATCTCGCAAATGGTACGTGACTTCGCTGAAAAAGAAATCAGACCGCATGTCATGCACTGGGACGAAGAGCAAATTTTCCCCAAAGAATTGTTTCATAAAATGGGTGAGCTAGGACTTATGGGTGTGCTCGTGCCGTCTGCATATGGTGGAGCTGGATTAGGTTATTACGAATACATCGCATGTATCGTTGAAATTTCAAAAATTTGCGGATCTATTGGGCTCAGTGTAGCTGCGCACAATTCGCTTTGCACAAATCATATTTTAGAATTCGGAAACGAAGAACAAAAGCAAAAGTATCTTCCAAAATTGACCTCAGGCGAATGGATCGGCGCATGGGGTTTAACAGAAGCTAACACAGGCTCTGACGCTATGCGTATGAAGTCTACTGCTGTTAAAGACGGTGAATACTGGATCATTAACGGTACTAAAAACTGGATTACCCACGGCATTAGCGGAGAAGTCGCTGTTGTGCTCGTAAGAACAGGTGAACTGCTCGACTCTCATGGGATAACTGCCTTTATTGTTGAAAGAAACACACCGGGATTCAGCGGAGGTAAAAAGGAGAATAAATTGGGAATGCGTGCCTCAGAAACGGCAGAACTAATATTTGAAGATTGCAGAATTCACGAAAGTCAAATATTGGGAAAGATTGGCGAGGGATTCAGCCAAGCAATGAAAATTCTAGATGGGGGGAGAATTAGCATTGGAGCTCTTTCACTAGGAATTGCTAAAGGTGCTTACGAAGCGGCAGTTCAGTATTCAAAAGAAAGAGAGCAATTTGGGAAACCTATTTCACAATTCCAAGCCATCGCATTTAAAATTGCGGATATGCGAACTGACATTGAGGCCGCGGAATTGCTTTTGCTGCAAGCGGCTCATTTGAAAAACAGTAAAAAGAAACTTACAAAAGAATCTGCAATGGCAAAATATTATACCTCTGAAGTCGCTGTTAGAGTGTCGACCGAAGCAGTTCAGATCTTTGGTGGTTATGGCTATACAAAAGACTTCCCCGTTGAGAAGTTTTACCGCGATTCCAAGCTTTGCACCATTGGTGAAGGCACCTCGGAAATCCAAAAAATAGTAATTTCTCGAGAAATTCTTAAATAAGATTTGGAGAATCGAAAAAGTTCATTACTTTTGTCGCCCAATTAAAGAAACAGAAAAGACATGTTAATTATTCCAGTAAAAGAAGGCGAAAGCATAGACAAGGCACTTAAGAAGTTCAAAAAGAAATTTGAAAGAACAGGTGTTGTAAAAGAATTGCGTGCTCGTCAACAATTCACTAAGAAAAGTGTTCGTCGTCGAGACGAAATCAAACATGCTGTTTACATTGCTGCAATGAAGCGTGAAGAGAATTCTTAATTGAATTGAACAATATTTATGAAAGGTCTTGGGTTATCCCAAGACCTTTTTTATTTTCACGAAGTGAACACTACTCCATTCTTTGAATACTTAACCAGCGAAAAGCGGTCTTCTGTTCATACAGTTTCCGCTTATCGCAGCGATATTGGTCAATTCGAAGAATTCATGCTCGTTCAATTTGAGATTACCGATGTTGCAAGTTTGAATACCACACATATTCGCAGTTGGATAAGTGAATTAATGATTCAGGATATTTCGGAGCGCAGTATTCATCGTAAATTATCTGCCATCAACGCTTGGTTTCGATTTTTAATGAAACGGAAGGAGATTGGTATTAATCCATTAAAAGGAGTTACGAAGCCTAAGCGCCCCTCTCGCTTGCCTGAAACATTGCAAGAGCAGCAAGGGATAGATTTATATCGGCTCAGCGACACAGATAGTTCTTCCCAGAAAGTTAATGCGCTGATGATCCAACTGTTTTACGAAACTGGAATTCGCCTATCGGAGATGATGGGGCTTAGACATCGTGATATTGACTTTGGAATCGGTCAAATAAAAGTTTTAGGCAAGCGAAACAAAGTCAGGTATGTGCCCGTTAACGAAGAAATGATTCAAAAGTTAAAACTGCATATGAGCTCGGATCAAATGAGCAGCAGCGAAGCTGCATTGTTTCAGAACGAAAAGGGACTACCGTTAAGCAGGTCGAGCCTTTACAGAAGGGTTAAATCGTCCTTATCTCTTGTTACCACTCAGAAGAAAAAAAGTCCCCACGTTTTGCGCCATAGTTTTGCTACTCACATGCTGAACAACGGGGCTGATTTGAATCACATCAAAGAAATCTTAGGTCATGCTAATTTAGCTGCCACGCAAATATACACGCATTTGAGTACCGATCGTTTGAAACGCATCCATGCTCATTTACACCCAAGAGAAAATAAATCACCTAAAACCTAATCGATATGCAAATCACAGTTCAGAGCATTCATTTCGACGCCGACTTAAAGTTAATAGAATTCGTTGAGGAGAAAACAAAAAAGCTAGGTGTGTTTCATCCGGCGATACACAAAGCTGAAGTTTTATTGCGATTGGACAAAAATGGTGATCAGGAAAACAAGATCACGGAAATAATACTAAAAGTACCTGGAAAAGAGCTATTTGCAAAAAAGCAATGCAAGACATTCGAAGAAGCTACGGATTTGGCTGCAGATGCGTTGAAGCATCAGATTGAAAAAAATAAGGAAAAGCAATAAAAAAAATGCACTAGAGTTTGGATATGTCAAAATAATAACTACATTTGCACCCCTAATTTACGGATTAGGGGTGTTTTTGTTGTAGTTCTTTGAATCACTAAAAACGTTTTTACGCCGGTGTAGCTCAGCTGGCCAGAGCAGCTGATTTGTAATCAGCTGGTCGGGGGTTCGAATCCCTCCACCGGCTCCAAAGGGGAGATACTCAAGCGGCCAACGAGAACAGACTGTAAATCTGTTGGTGTACACCTTCACAGGTTCGAATCCTGTTCTCCCCACTCTTTGCTACCTCATAGGGTGGAATGACTGTCGGTCAATTAAAAGCGGGAGTAGCTCAGTTGGTAGAGCATTAGCCTTCCAAGCTAAATGTCGCGAGTTCGAGCCTCGTCTCCCGCTCTACTTCCCCACAAGCCGTTGTAGCTCAGGGGTAGAGCACTTCCTTGGTAAGGAAGAGGTCAGGGGTTCAAATCCCCTCAACGGCTCTACAGAGTAGTTCGAGAACGTTAGCGTAAACGTACCTAGTGATTTAAGTCTTGCAATTGAACAGATAAGAAAGGCTATTTAATAAAGAAATAAAAAAACAAACAAACAAACAAACCAATGGCTAAAGAAGCATTTGACCGTTCCAAACCCCACGTGAACATTGGAACTATTGGTCACGTAGACCACGGTAAAACTACGTTAACCGCTGCAATCACTAACGTTTTAGCTGGTGAAGGTTTAGCAGAGAAGCGTGATTTCGCCTCTATCGATAACGCTCCTGAAGAAAAAGAGCGTGGTATCACAATTAACACTGCTCACGTTGAGTACGCAACAGCAAACCGTCACTATGCTCACGTTGACTGTCCAGGTCACGCTGACTATGTTAAGAACATGGTTACTGGTGCTGCGCAAATGGATGGTGCTATCTTAGTTGTTGCAGCTACAGATGGTCCAATGCCACAAACTCGCGAGCACATTCTATTAGGTCGTCAAGTTGGTGTTCCACGTATTGTGGTTTTCATGAACAAAGTTGACATGGTAGATGATCCGGAATTGTTAGAGTTGGTTGAAATGGAGATTCGTGAATTACTTTCTTTCTACGAATACGACGGAGACAATACTCCAGTTATACAAGGTTCTGCTTTGGGTGCATTGAATGGTGATGCAAAATGGGTTGCTACCGTTATGGAATTAATGAATGCAGTTGATACTTGGATTCCTATTCCTCCTCGTGAAACTGAGAAGCCTTTCTTGATGTCTGTTGAGGACGTATTTACGATCACTGGTCGTGGTACTGTAGCAACTGGACGTATTGAGCGTGGTGTTATCAACACAGGAAACGAGGTTGATATCATTGGTTTCAACGAAGAAAAATTAAAATCAGTTTGTACTGGTGTTGAGATGTTCCGTAAGATCTTAGATCGCGGAGAAGCAGGTGACAACGTTGGTTTGTTGTTACGTGGTATTGAAAAGAGTGATATCCGTCGTGGTATGGTTATCTGTGCTCCAGGTTCAATCCTTCCTCACACTGAATTCAAAGCTGAAATTTACGTATTGAAGAAAGAGGAAGGTGGACGTCACACTCCATTCCATAACAAATATCGTCCACAGTTCTACTTCCGTACAACTGACGTAACTGGAGAGATTTCTCTAGATGCTGGTCGCGAAATGGTACTTCCTGGAGATAACGTATCTATCACAGTAAAGTTAATTGCTCCAATCGCAATGGACAAAGGTCTTCGTTTCGCTATTCGCGAAGGTGGCCGTACCGTTGGTGCTGGACAAGTAACTGATATCATTAAGTAATATTTAGTACAACATAGTGAAGGCGGAAACTGCATAAGTTTCTGTCTTCACTTTTGACATTTATAGAAACAACCTTACGGGCGTAGTTCAATGGTAGAATAGCGGTCTCCAAAACCGTTGATCTTGGTTCGAGTCCAGGCGCCCGTGCGAAAACTAAAAGTTATGGCAGCAATTATCACATATTTGAAGGAATCATACGATGAGTTGATTAATAAAGTAACTTGGCCTGCTTGGAAGGAATTGCAAGAAAGTACGGTACTTACATTCATATCCATTCTAGTATTGGGAGCCTTGATCTTTTTAATAGACTTTGCTTTTGGCAAAGGAATCATTAAAATGATTTATGACTTTATTGCCTAACATAACAACTCGGAATAATGAGCGATATTGAAAAAAAGTGGTACGTAGTTCGCGCCATTAGCGGGAAAGAAAAAAAGGTTAAGGAATTTATTGAGAGCGAAATTAAGGCTCGTGGTCTAGCCGATTACGTGAGTCAGGTTCTCATTCCTACCGAAAAAGTTTTCCAAATCCGCAATGGAAAAAAAGTGAGCAAAGAACGTAGCTATCTTCCGGGATATATTTTAATTGAAGCGAATCTCGTAGGTGAAGTTCCTCATATCATTCGTAACGTTACCAACGTTATTGGATTTTTAGGTTCTGAAAAGAGAGGTGAGCCGGTTCCACTTCGTTTGTCTGAAGTAAATAGAATTTTAGGAAAAGTTGACGAGCTAGCTGAAACTGGAGAAGAGATAAACATTCCATTTGTGGTTGGAGAGAACGTTAAGGTTATTGATGGACCTTTCAACAACTTCAGTGCAGTGGTAGAAGTTATTAATGAAGACAAGAAGAAGTTAACTGTTAGTGTAAAGATTTTTGGACGCAAAACTCCTGTGGAGTTGAGCTATATGCAAGTAGAAAAAGAATAAACGCGCTTTTGGTGTTTAACGTAATCTTATAAGGTTACGCTTCGCTTCCCGTTAAACACCGGAACAAAATAAATAAAATAAGTAATATGGCGAAAGAAGTAGCTGGTTTTGTAAAGCTGCAAATCAAAGGAGGCGCCGCTAACCCTGCACCACCAGTAGGACCTGCATTAGGTTCTAAAGGTGTAAACA
>JBILTF010000030.1:0-23743 GCA_044371675.1 Flavobacteriales bacterium | reverse complement strand
CCTTCCCGTTTTCACAGTGGCTTTGAGTGGCAATCGTTTTCATTCTTTCGAATGAGAGCTTTACAGCTGCGGGCACAGTTCGCGATTTTCGCGCGATTCCCTTTTCACAATGAACTTCTTCATTGACCAAATGCAATGCAAATGTAGTACATCTTTGCTTCTGTCCTATTTTTGAAATATGATTCGTTTTATCCTTTCGCTATTCCTTTGTTCGATTGCCTTGACATCATCTGCTCAACCAATGATGAAAGACTCGCTGGATATAAGCTTCCTTTCTGCTCAAGATCAAGCGAAAATAAAATCGATGCGGGCGAAACTGAATCTTACCGAACAGCAAAATCTTCTGATCCCTTCTATTTACCTGCACTATCACGGGCTCATTGAAGATCAAAAAAAAATCATGAGCATCGTGGCTGAGGAACCTTCTGTGAATGAAGAAGAGCGATTGAAAGACTTGAACGCGCGATCTGAATATGTGAAAAGAATACGCGAAGAACGAGATCTAAACCTTGAACTGGCGCTCACTCCAGAACAAAAAGAAATTTATACTTCTCAAATAAAAATTGCCAAACCGCAAGTGCTTCATTTCGGAGTTCACGATAGAATGAATTGTCCAGTTTGCGTTTCACCCACTACTGCACCATGAAAAAAATACATTTCTACCTCTCAGCATTTTTTATTTCCAGCCTAACACTTGGATCATGTGTCATAGCGCGCATCCCGCCAAATGAAGATATCCCGGTATATGATGTCGCGCCATTCGTGGCTAACCCGACAAGTCATTCGGTAAAAGTTAATAATGTTGCAGTAAATGATGGCGTAAGTAAAAAATTCAATGTGAATGTTTTCACCGGAACGGGCGGACATGGACATACGTTCCCAGGAGCAACTGCTCCGTTTGGCATGGTGCAATTGAGTCCGGATACTCGTCTCGACGGTTGGGACGGTTGCGGTGGTTACCATTACAGCGATAACATTATTTACGGATTCACACACACACATTTGCAAGGAACAGGGGTTTCCGATTACGGCGATATCTTGTTCATGCCAACGAATGGACACACCAAAGAAAAACCACTTTGGCGCGATGCTATTGCCTCTCGATTTGCACACAATATGGAAGTTGGAAGTCCAGGGGTTTATGGTGTTCGATTAAGCGATTACGGCATTGACGCTCGCATGACAGCCTCTACCCATGCGGGCATGCACGAATACAAAATGCAACCGGGCGATTCGTGTTTGCTCTTTTTAGATTTCATGCATCGCGATAAGTTGTTGTATTACGATTTGCACTTTTATGGAGACACCGCGATTAGCGGATACCGCGTTTCTGAGGCATGGGCAACCGAGCAGCACACCTATTTCTACGCAGTGTTCTCTCAGCCTTTCGTTGCGAACGATCAATTGATGCAACGAAACAAATCTGTCAATGAGAAAGGAGAAACAGTCATTGAATACGAGATGATTCAAGCATTTCAATTCCTTTTCCTTCCAACTGAAAAAAATATATTGACCATTCGTGTGGGTATTTCTGGTGTTGATGAAGAAGGAGCAAAGAAAAATTTGTACGCCGAAATGCCTCGAAACGATTTCTATTACAACAAACAAAAAGTAGAAGAAGAGTGGCAGAAAGTTTTTGAAAAAGCGCCTGCTCCAAGTTTATTTCCAACTGGACAGGGACTTGAAAATTACCGCACTTCTTTGTACCACTGTTATACCGTTCCGAATGTGTGGAGCGATGTAGATGGAAGATACAGAGGCATGGACAATAAAATTCACACGGCTGAAGGATATACGCGCTACAGTGTATTCTCACTGTGGGATACCTTCCGCGCTTACCATCCGATGATGTGCAAACTCGAACCTGAACGCACGCAAGATTGGATGAAGACCTTTCTTGAAATGCATAAGGAACGCGGCGAATTACCTGTATGGGAATTGGCGGGAAATGAAACCTATTGCATGATCGGGTATCACAGCGTTCCGGTAGTTGCTGAAGCTTACCAACAAGGCATTCGTTTCAAAAACCGTGAAGACGAATTGAAAATGTTGGAAGCCATGATTGCGACAAGTAACGGTCCGCAAGATGAAAAGAAAGCCTATGTAAAATATGGATATGTTCCTGGCGACGAGTTCAGCGAAAGCGTAAGTAAGACATTGGAGTTTGCGTATGACGATTTCTGTATTTCACGTTACGCTGAAATGATCGGGGATAAAGCAGTTGCTCAACAATATGCCATTCGTTCTCAGAATTGGAAAAACGTTTTCGATCCGGAAACGAAATTCATGCGCGCGCGCGTGAACGGTGGATTCGCAACACCTTTCGATCCGTATCAAGTGAACTTTCATTACACTGAAGCGAACGCATGGCAGTACCGTTTCTTTGCGCCACACGCCATTCCTGAGTTAATGGAATTGATGGGCGGAAAGAAAGGATTCGAAGCGGAGTTGGATAAACTCTTCAATGCACCTACTCAAACAACCGGAAGAGAACAAGCTGATATTACAGGGCTCATTGGACAATATGCGCACGGTAACGAACCGAGCCATCATATGGCTTATTTGTATGCATACGTGAATCGTGATAAGCTGCACATGTATCGCGACAGCATTATGAAGACCCTCTACTCACCCACTCCAGATGGTCTATGTGGAAACGAAGACTGTGGACAGATGTCTGCATGGTATGTTGTGAGTGCTTGGAACACTTATCCGATTTGTCCGGCCGATTATACTGGTTGGTGGCAAGATTATGATCCAACGCCCGATTTTATAGTTCAAAGTCAAGGCTATCCTTCTCCCTATCCATTGGGTATTTATCAAGAAAAAAACATTGTCCCGGCGCCTATCATCACCGCACCCAATCGCGCATTCGTTGGTGAGCAAATGATTTCCATTTCATGTTTGAATAGTGCTTCTAAAATTAAAGTTGAAATAATGGAAGAAGGTGGATCCAAGAAAAAAGGATTCTTCTATTCCGAGCCGTTTAAGATTACAAAAACATGTACCATACTGGTAAAAGGATTGGCTGGTTCAGACCAAGAGATTGACAGTCCTTGGATTGAAGCTACATTCTACAAGCGTTCAGGAAATATAGTGATGAAGGAAGTGGGCAACTACGACGCCCAATACACTGCCGGTGGGAATGATGCGCTTATCGATGGCATTCGTGGAAAGCTCGATTTCAGAACGGGTGTATGGCAAGGATACAATGGTAAAATGGAATGTGTGATTGAATTGAAAAATCCGACCAACATCAAAAAGATTTCGCTTTCTGCTTATCAAGATATTCGTCCGTGGATCTGGTTCCCTTCTAATGTGAAATACTTTGTAAGTAAAGATGGAAAGTCATACGACGAAGTTTATTCGCAAGATTACACCTCGCAGCAACGCGTTGAAGGTCCGCAAATGCATGAATACACTGCGAGCTTCGACAAGAATTACAAAGGCGATGTGAGTGCAGTGAAGTATGTCAAGTGTGTTGCGATTCCGGCGTTCGATAAAATTCCCGAATGGCATTTGGGTGTTGGCGGGAAGCCGTGGGTCTTTCTTGATGAAATCATTATTGAATAACAACAAATGTGGCGAAGCCACGAATGTCCGAAGGACGAATGTGGCGTAGCCACGAATGTGCAAGCACGAATGTTGCGTGGCAACGAATGCCTGCGGCGAATGATAATTAACTATGAGTGAATCGAACATATTTTTTGAGAAGGGGTTAGCGCAGACGACGCCGTTTCCGTTGGGGATTGAGGTGGAGCGTGCCGAGGGGTTGTATGTTTATAAAAAAGATGGTTCGCGGATTATGGATTTTGTGAGTGGTGTTGGGGTGAGTAATCTTGGGCATGGGAATAAGCGCATTCGTGAGGCTATTCATGCGCAGGTAGATAAGCACTTGCACACAATGGTGTACGGTGAATTTATTCAGGAGGCGCAAGACAATGCGGCGAAGAGTTTGTTGAAATTACTTCCTTCCGAATTGAACTGCTGCTACTTCGTAAACAGCGGAACGGAAGCAATTGAAGCGTCCATTAAGTTGGTGAAGCGCGTAACTGGAAGAAAAGAAATTGTTTCGTTCGTGGGATCTTATCACGGCAGCACAACGGGCGCTATGGCCATTAGTGCGAATGAAGTGAAGAAGCGTAATTTCCGTCCGCTTATGCCCGGCGTGAGCTTCATTCGATTGAACAACTGGGAAGATCTCGATTTCATAACAGAAAAAACTGCGGGTGTTATTCTTGAAACTATTCAAGGAGACGCAGGTGTGCGCATTCCGAATGAACTGTATTTGCTTGCGCTGAAGAAGAAATGCGAAGAAGTTGGTGCGCTTTTGGTGTTCGACGAGATTCAATGCGGCATGGGACGCACCGGGAAAGTTTTCGCATTCGAACACTTCGGCGTGGTTCCTCACGTGATAACTTTGGGCAAAGCATTAGGCGGAGGAATGCCCATCGGATGCTTGGTTTCCTCGCGAGAGAACATGCGCGAGCTTTCTCACAATCCGTTTCTCGGACACATAAGCACCTTTGCTGGACACCCCGTTGCTTGCGCAGCAGCGCATGCCTTCCTGGAACAAATTCACATCGAAGATTTATTGAATCACGCCGAGCAAATTGGACAATTCATTGAAGAAAAATTAAGCGCTCATCCAAACGTAATCGAAATTCGAAGAAAGGGATTGTTCTTCGCCATTGACATGGAGAGTGCTGAAATGGTTCAGCAAGTGGTTGAAGAAAATTTAAGAAACGGACTCTTGAGTTTTTGGTTTCTGTCTTGTCCTTGGAGTTTCCGCATTGCGCCACCGTTGACGATCACCATGGAGGAAGCTCAAAAAGGAGTTGAGATTATTCTTGCTTCTATGAGTGCCGCAAAATAATTAAAAAATCGCTTTTATAGTTTGAAGAATAATCTTCATGTCTGTTAGGAAACTTTGCTCGCGGAGGTACTTGAGGTTGAGTTCAAGCTTGGCGGGCATGATCTCTTCGATGTAAGTTTTCTCGGGGTCTGAAGAGGTGCTGAGGAGTTCGTTTTCACGAACGTATTCAATGCTTGCGAAGTCTGTAATGCCTGGTTTAATGGTGAGGACGTTTTGTTGTTCTTCGTTGTACAACGAAACGTATCTGGGAACTTCCGGACGAGGACCAACCACGCTCATTTCACCCAGAAACACATTTACCAATTGCGGAAGCTCGTCGATCTTGTACTTCCGAATAAAATAACCACTTCTCGTAATCCGATTATCTTTCATTCCAACCGTTAACTGTCCTTGTGATTCGGCGTTCTTTCTCATCGAGCGAAACTTCACCAAAGCAAAATTTCTTCCATTCAATCCAACACGATGTTGCACGAAAAACGGAGAGCCGAAATCATCGAGAACAATCCAAATGGAAACGAAAACTGTTAATGGCAATAACACTAAAATTAGCGCAAGCGAGAAGCAGATGTCGAACAGTCTCTTCATTCAGCTTATTTAATAGCTTTCAGAATTGCCTTGGCTACGCACTCTGCATCCTCATTCGATAAATCATAATAAACGGGAAGTGAAATTTCGTTCTTGTAGAAATCAAATGCATTCGGAAAATCGCGAATATCATACCCTTGACTCTTATAAAACGTGAACAATGGCAACGGTTGGAAGTGCACATTCAATGAAATACCTTGCTCAGCAACCTCGCGAATCACAGCGTCGCGTTGATCTTCTGTGAAATTATTTAGACGAAGCATGTACAAATGGTAGTTGGTTTCTGACCATTCTGTTTTGAATGTTGGAAGAATACACTTCTCATTGGATGAGAGCACGCGATTATAAATTTCACAGATTTCTTTTCTACGATCTAAACTTTCTTGAAAGCGCTCCAACTCCACTCTGCCAATGGCTGCATGAATATCGGTCATATTGCACTTGTAACCCGCTTCAACAATATCGTAACGCCAGTTGCCTGGTTGCATTTTTGAAATCGCATCTTTCGATTGTCCGTGGAGTGACTTGGTATAAATCTCTTGACGAATTTTTTCAGAAATAATTTCGTTTTGAAAATTCAGCGCGATAGCTCCACCTTCTGCTGTGGTAAGATTTTTTACAGCATGAAATGAGAATCCTGCAACATCGATCTGATTCCCTACTCTTTTTCCTTTGTACAACGAACCGAACGAATGCGCTGCATCTGCAACGACAAGTGGTCTTCCAAATTTTTCTTGCGGCTTGCTCTTCGGTTTCCATTCAAATTGCTTTGAAAAATTGTGCGCTAACTCCATGTACGCATCGTAATCAACAGGCAAGCCACCAACATCTACAGGCATGATGGCCTTGGTTCTTTCTGTCATTGCCGCAGCCACTTTCTCAATATCCATGTGCGCTGAATTCGGCAAGCAATCAACCATAATTGGTTTTGCGCCAAGATGCACAACCACATTTGCAGTGGCTGCGTATGTGTATGCCGGAACAATCACTTCGTCGCCTGGACCAATTCCAAACCAATACAAAACCATCTCCACTGCGTTGGTCCACGAGTTCAAACATAGAACCGGACCCGAATCGCAATACTCTTTAATGTCGTTTTCGAAAGCACGTGTCTGCGGACCAGTGGTTATCCAACCTGAACGAAGAACAGCCGTTACCGCCTCAATTGTCTTTTCATCGATACGAGGTGGCGAAAAAGGAATAGGTTTCATAAGTCGCAAAATTAAGTGATACACCTCTTGCTTTGGTTAACTTTACACCATTAAACTTTTCGCACTTATTTCTGTTCTAAACTAATGATATTTCCTTTATACTCAAACATAGCATTTCACAAAACTCTTTCACTTGTTTTGTTAGCACTCGTTTTTTCTGTGTGTGCATTCGCTCAACCGCAGCAAAGTGGAAGACCAGCTGGCAGCGGAACTGGTCAACCAGGAAGACCTCCAGCAAAAGGGCGTGTTTACGGGAAAATTTTTGATGCACGAACAAACAAGCCGCTGGAATTCGTGGTGTTGCGTATTTACAAAGAAGACAGCTTGATAGTGAAGGAAAAGAATCCGCTTGTTTTAGGCGGAGCTCTTTCTCAGTCCAATGGAGAATTTACCATCGAAGATCTACCGGTGAATGAAAAACTCACCTTGCGTTTTTCAATGGCCGAATTGGATGCCGCATTTTTCGTATTCACTTTGAAACCGTCTGGAAGCCCTATGGGACTGGTTGAAAAAGATTTGGGAAATCTGAAACTCACGTTCACAGGACAATTGAATACCGTTACCATCGACGGTGGTGGTCCGAGACTTGAATTCGACAAACGCATTTACGATGTGGACAAGAACCCAATGAATTCAGGTGGAACAGCGGAAGACGTTTTGAGAAACATCCCATCTCTTCAAGTCGATACAGACGGAAATGTTCAACTTCGAAATGCTGCTCCGCAAATCTTCGTAGACGGAAGACCTACGACCTTAACCATTGATCAAATTCCAGCAGACGCTATTCAACGCGTTGAATTAATTACCAATCCTTCTGCGAAGTACGACGCCAGCGGCGGTGGCGGTGGAATTGTAAACATTGTCATGAAACACAACAGAAGCTCTGGATATAACGGAAGCGTTCGCGCTGGTGTTGACAAGCGCGGAAGAATTAATTCCGGAATGGACTTCAACATTCGTCAAGGAAAAATAAATTTCTTCGCCAACGCGAATTATAATCAGCGCCGAAGCATTAGCATTGGAACCACTCAGCGAGAAAATATTGCTCCTGCCTTTTCGCTTTTCCAAGATCAATACAGCATGAACGATGGTTTTATGTTAAATGGTCGCGGAGGTTTTGACTGGCTCATTGATAATCGTAACACCTTAACTTTTTCTGGAAACATCATGAAAGGATCTTTCGCTCCTTTCGATACGTTGAACGTCAGCGCCGATACCCTCGAAGGTGGGACGGGTTATTACTACCGTGAAAGCAATACCAAACGCGCATTTCAAAATCTCGGCGGAAGTGTATTGTTTAAACACCTCTTCACAAAAGAAGGAACTGAACTGAACGCCGATATCAACTACAACAGAATTAAAAGTGTGTTCGACGGCAATTACGAAAATATTTACAACGACGCGAATGCTACCTACTTGATGCAGCACGGAGATGTTTCTCAGTTTCTAATTACTTCACAAATAGATTTCGAGTCGAAAATCACCGACCGGTTCCGCGTTGAAGCTGGAACAAGGGTTTCTGTGCGTGACTTCACTACCGAATACAGAAACAAGCAACTAGCCAATGGCATTTGGGAGGACATTACTTCGTTGGGTGTGAACTACCATTACCTCGATCAGGTTTATGCAGCTTATGGAACAGCAGCCTTGGATTTGCCTGTCTGGAAAATCAAAGCTGGACTTCGCGCTGAGAGCAGCGATTACAAGGCCGAGCTCTTGAGTACGGGAAGTAACTTCTCGTATAAATATCCGTTAGCCCTCTTCCCTTCTTTGTTTGTTACTCGTGTTGTTACTGAAAAACAAGACGTTCAATTTGCATTTAATAGAAAGATCAACCGTCCGAGCTTCATGACGCTTTCTCCGTTTACAGATTACAGCGATTCGTTGAACATTCAGCGCGGAAATCCAGGATTAAAACCAGAGTTTACACAATCGGGAGAGTTGTCTTGGCAATGGATTCCGAACAAGAAAAACACGATGATTGTTTCTGCTTATGGCCGATACACAACAAACGTAACGGTTCGTCAACAATTCTTAGAGTTTAGTGAATTTCTTGGAGATACAGTTGTAGTAACCTCATATCAAAATGCTAGCAGCAGCCAAGCCTTGGGTTTGGAATTTGTCTCACGTAATGCAATCTCAAAGACTATTGACATGAGCACGAACATTAATGTGTACAACAGTTCAATTGATGGAACGAACCTCGATCCGAATTTGAAGAACAACATCAGTTCGTATTGGATCAAGAGTAACATCACTTACAAAGCTCCAAGAAACATTTCTATTCAAGCCATGTTTGACTACAGTAGCAAACGCTCGCTGGAAGTTGGAAGCAGTGAACGAGGCGGTGGTGGTGGCGGAGGAATGGGCATGGGTATGGGCGGCGGTGGCTGGGGCGGAAGCAACAACACTGTTCAAGGGTACATTGAACCTACCTACGGACTAGACCTTTCCATTCGTAAAGAGTTCTTAGCTAATAGAAGTTTGGTACTTTCTTTTAGTGCGACAGACGTTTTGCGCACACGCGTGAACATTGTTCACAGCACTTCACCTTACTTCGATCAGATAACTTACAAGCGTCGCGATTGGCAGATGTTCCGTTTCAACATTTCATGGAAATTCGGAAAGATGGATTCGCAGTTGTTCAAACGTAAGAACATGAAAATGAACGAAGGCGGGATGGAAGGCTAATTCACGGAGTGAAGATTGACGGAGTCAAAGATTGGCGGAGCCAAAGATTGACGAAGTCAAAGATGTTAAACAAGATTACTTTGTAAAGAGAAGCATTCTTTCTTTCCCCTGAAGATCTTTTTTCAACTCTCCTTTCCAACCCATTGACTCTCCAAGAGCGAGGGTTTCGCGAGAGTAATTTTCATGTATTTCGAAGAAGACTTGTTGAACTGATTCGCAATTGTTTGCCAATTCTAGTATTCTTCTATAAAACAAAAGCGGATCGTTTTCCGGGACGAACAGCGCGAGGTGTGGTTCGTGTTCAACAACAGATGGACGCATTTCCCTTCCTTCCGAAACGGTGATGTAAGGCGGATTCGAGACAATGCAGTTCCAATTTCCTTCAGGTAAATTTTCATTCAAAATATTCACTTCCCTCCACTCCACGTCCAACTGAAATTCAATTGAATTTCTTTGAGCCACATGCAAGGCTTCCTTCGAAACATCTACTCCGCATACTTTCCAATTCGGTTGTGCTTTCTTTAAAGCGAGGGCTATAGCGCCGGAGCCGGTTCCGATGTCTATCACCGAATAATCATTCGGTTTTATTTTGTCTAGTATCCATCGCACCAACTCTTCGGTTTCTGGACGAGGAATCAGAACAGAATTGTTCACGTGTAGATCCATACCGAAGAAATAGGCAGAACCCAAAACATATTGCACAGGCTCGTGCTGGGCAATACGCTTGGCTGCTTTGTAAATCAAGAGCATTTGCGATTCGCTAACAGTGTCGTTGGCTTTCACCACCAAGTCGGCTGATGATAAATTCAAATAATGTCTAAACAATTCATTCACGACATTGCGCGCTTCTCTTGCTTCGTATACCTCTCCTATACGCTGAAGCGCAAATTCCTTCAGCGTACTAATTCTGTTATTCGGAAGAATGTGGTTCATTTCACGAAGAAGAATCCGTATCCTTTTCCACCCACTTTCAATGTATAAGAATTAGAACCCGGATCGGTTCCAACTACTTCCAATCCATCGGCACTCACCTTTCCCTTCCAATAACCCGGAAGAGTAATGTTCACATTGCCTTCGCCTTTCGCGAAGACTGCGATGGAAATTTGATCGAGGTATTTTCTTGCGATAACCAAAGCCTTTTCATCTGCTTGCATCACATAAGTCTCTCCGTAAATCAAAGGCAAATTCTTTCTTCTCAGTTTTACTAATTTCTGTGTTGAAGTGCGCAGTGCCGTCTCTTCGTTATTCAATTGATTGAAGCGCATCATGCGGCGATTGTCAGGGTCATTTCCTCCCGGCATTCCAATTTCATCTCCGTAATAAATGCACGGAATTCCAGGTACCGACATTAAGAAAGCGGTGAGTTGTTCCAAGCGAACATATCCAACATTGTCTTTGTGCTCAATCTTGCGCGACCATCCGGCTTGCTTCGCGTTTTCTTCAAACTTCACGCTTCCGTCAGCGTATGAAATGAAACGCGCGCGGTCTTGGTTGCCGGTAATGTTTCCCATCATGTGGTGAGACCCGTAATACTTCGCGCTCTCTTGAATGACTCTTCCCAAATTCGCGAAGCTTGTTTCCGATTTAGCAAAAGCATCCACTGCCGCATCGTACAAATTGAAATCGAACTGCGCATCCATTTGCTCACTTCCAATGTAAGATTGAATCAATTCCGGGCTTCCGTAGGTTTCTCCAATTTGAAAGACATTCTTTCCACTTGCTTTCACTTTTGAAGTGAGTGTTGTCCAGAATTCTGTGCGAATGTGTTTCGTAGCATCGTGACGGAATCCGTCGAGATCGTAATTCGTTACCCAGAACATAGCGGTGTCGGTTAACGCGCTTATAACCTCTGGCTTCGCGAAATCCCATGTTGGAAGGAAAACGTCAAACCACGTAGTCAAGCGCTGATCGTCCCAACGCTCGGTGTTCATACTTCCATCTGGAAGGTACAACGACGTTACCCAGTCTTTGTGTTCTTTGATGAGCGGATGATCTTGATGCACGTGATGCGCAACATAGTCGAGATACACATTCATCTTGTGTTTGTGTGCGACCTTCAATAAGTTTTTGAATTCCTCTTCCGTTCCGAAGCGATCGTCAATGGTTCGAAGCGACGTTGGCCAGTAGCCGTGGTATCCGCTGAACATACTTGTATCTCCGCCTTTGTCCCACAATCCCCAAGCACCTTCCGCGTTTTTCGTTATGGGTGAAATCCAGATGGTGTTCGTTCCTAACTTCTTGAAGTATCCGTCTTCAATCGCTTGCGTAATTCCCACTAGATCACCACCTAAATTATTTGCGATGGGCTTAATGCGTGGGTCGTTTGTTGGACGATCGTTTTCTTTCTTTCCATTTTTAAAACGATCTACCATAGCGAAATACATGACTGTAGCTCGGGTATCTTTTCGTTTGAGTTGGAAGGATTTCTTCAAAGGTCTTCCATAAGACAATGGAATAAGTACATCGTTGAAGAGTTGATTTCCGTCGTGTGCGTATGCGCGAATGTGCGAACGTTTCATTTTCCATGCCTTTGCGGGAATGTTGAAATGCAGTTGCCATTCGCTCATATATGGTTCTTGGACATTAACAATGGAAACAGGTGCGCGTTGGTTCTCGAAATAGATTTGTGCGCCTTTCGGTTCTCTACTGCAATGAATGATTATTTTTTTTCCTTTTTGTGAAAGGACTTCCATGGTCTGTTTCGGTGCGGAAGGAATTTCAATGAAACTGTTTTCTCCACCAAGACCGTTCGGCATTTTGTTTTTGTTGTTCACGTCGAGCAATTCATCTGTTCCGTTTTCCCAAATGCGATACGGATACAATCCGGGTTCAAGAAACAACTCAACACTGTATGTGCCGTCATCGTTGCGGTTCAAAGGTGTCGCATTTTTGTTCCAGCCGTTCATTCCACCTGCAATAAAAACAGAATTTACATCTTTCTGATAAGTCGGAATGTAACTGAATACGTATGCTTTCTTCGCTGAAGCGAAAACGGGGATGTCATATTCGCTGCTGTTGGTTTCTATGTTCAAATTGAAAACGGGTTCGTAGTCCCCTGCTGGAAAAACTACTTCGCGTGCAGAAGAAAGATTTGTTTTATCGTAAGGACTTGTTGAAATGCTCACCACCTCTTCTGTGTGAACAATGTAATTCGAAACGGGAATGCGAGTGTAGGCAGTTGGAAGATGAATGGGCGAAGCCAATCCGGGTAACTCTGCTACCTTTTTATTCTTGTTTAAGATGCTGCATGAAGAAAGCAGGGCAACACTGACAAAGAGAGAAATCCAATTTTTCATAGCGCGAAGATAAAACGTCCTGTGCGCAGGGCGGCACTTTTCACTTATCTTTCGGCTATGAAATTGAGACGCCTTGCCCCGCTTCTTATTTTGGTTTGTATTTCTTTCCTTGTTCAAGCTCAGTATACAACCAATCCAATGTTGAACACTCGCTGGACGAGTTTCGGGTTAGGTGCTAACAGTTCCGACAATTTCTCTTATCAATTGTTCGCGTCTAAATCAACTTTCGAAGAAACGGTTTCAACAACTGTTCGTGCGGCATATTCTCAAGAACTTTTTGAAGGGCAAGACGACAGTATATTTTTCAGGAAGAACAGATCTTTGGAAGTTGGTGTGTTGTGGGGCCAGGTGTGGGGTAAGAACAACATGTTTTTAGCTGCAAGTGCAGGAATGGGCGTTACGCTAAGATTATACGGCGACAGTGCCTTGCAAGTGATTGACCAGTTTGTATATAAGGCTGGCGTTACGATTGGCGTTCCTGCGCAAATAGAAATGGGATATCTTTCTAAGAACGGCGGATTGTCTCTCATGCTTGTTGGTAATTGGAATTTTCGTGAGCCGTATTACGGAGCGGTTGTCTGCTATACGCGCAAATTGAGTATGAAGTGATGAAGAAAGACATTCAAACCAAAGAAGATATAGGGTACCTCGTTGATGTGTTTTATGATCGCGTTTTAAAAGATGAAAAAATCGCACACTTCTTTGCGCATTTGAATTTCGAAACACACAAACCAAAGATGGTTCATTTCTGGTCTTTCGTATTGCTAGATGAACCTGGATACACCACGAATGTCTTCGACAAGCATGCGAACTTACACGCGAATTCCGCCGACTTTAACGAATGGGTATCCCTCTTTCACGCCACTGTGAATGAATTGTTCGAAGGAGAAAAAGCCGAAGTTGCGAAGTTTCGCGCAACCACTTTGGGCTATACCTTTGGGTCTAAACTAGACGCACTGAACAATCACCAATGACAAAACAAAAATCTGTTTCTTTGCGTTACTGAATTATGAAACTCCACAAAGCATCACTCCTGTTTTTCCTGTTAAGCACTTTTGCTTTTGGCGTGAATGCGCAATCTTCAAATGAAGTAGAGCAGCGCATTTTAGAGTGTTATACTTCCCTATCGAATGGCAATGAAAGCAATGCGGAAGAGCAGTCAAACAACATGATTACCGAGTTGGAATCGGTGTGTTCCTTAGAAGATTTTTTCGTTTATCCGTTTGAAGCTTTACGCATGTTTAAGCCTGTTTCATCCGATGGAAAGCTTCGTGTGTTTACATGGAATTATCCGAAGGAAGACGGAACACAATTGTATTTCGGATGTGTGGTTTTTAAAACTTCGAAATCGGGAGAGCCCTTGTTTTTCAAGTTGAATTACACTCCGGTTAACGCAGCGAAATGGGACAACAAAGTGTTTGACGAAGGAAAATGGCCAGGCGCCTTGTATTATTCAATTGTTCCCATGGGCAAAGGAAAGAAAAGTGGAAACAGCTACGCTTTATTGGGATTCGAAGCGAAGGACAATTTATCGAATTACAAAGTGATTGAAGTGATTACGATTGAAAGCGATGGATGCAAATTCGGTGGAAACTTTTTCGATTTTGAAGATCGCAATCCGAAGCGTGTGGTCTTTGAATTCAGCGATCGGACGACTTGTTCTTTGCGTTATTACGAAAAGCAGAAGACGATTGTGGTTGATCACCTTGCTCCTCGCGAATCGATTTACGAAGGATTCTTTCCCGAGTATGGACCTGATGGAAGTTACGACGGCTACGTACTAGAAAACGGAAAATGGAAGTACACGCCTATTATAGACATCGCGCCGTTTGTAGACGGACAGAATGTTCCCTTCAACAATCCTCGACCGTAGATCTTTCAGTAACTATCGAACGACTTGAAGTCGAACAACACTTCCTTCCAACTTCAGAAAATAAAATCCTTCATTTAGTTTTTCAATGTTCAACAATTGATTCACAGAAGCAATTCGCTCACTGAACACTTCTTGTCCAATCGCATTGAAAATAAAGACCTGAGAACCCAAATCACTTTCATTTATTTGAATGGTAATGCTTGTTGAAGCTGGATTCGGGAAAATTTGAAGAGTTGAATTCGTCTCTTCAGTAATGTTCGAAGCTAACAAGTTCATGACGTTCGAGCGCGAGGACATCATTTCTCTGCTCGGATCGCATCCCAATCCTGCTACTTCAATGACATATAAAAACTCAACAGCAGGCGGTGCGATGTCTGTGTAGGACAATACATTTCCCGCTACAGTTGCAATCAAACTTAAACTCGATGCTGAAGCGCCTCTGTAGATATTATAGCTAGAAATCTGCATTGCCCCTTCAATTGTGTTCGCTTCGTAGGCAGTCCAAATCAAATTAATGTTGTTTCCAATACCCTGGTTTGCGGTTAAATGTATTGTTTTGTGATTCAAAGCCGCCACGGAAGCAGTTTGAGAACCGCAGGAATCTCTTGTTCCAATTGCGTATCTATTTGCCTGAATTATTGGATTGGAATTCAAATCTTCAAAAACTCCGATTCCGTCATAAGGTGCCGTTCCAATTTCCTCATAAACGCCTTGAACATTCGACTCTTTGAATACAACAACTGTTTCATGAACATCTGAAGGGAAAGGATCCCAAACAATCTGATTTTTACCTGTGGTTTCATTCACGGTTACCATACACATAAAGACATTTGGCAATGGAATGGTACTCGCAGAAATGGGTCCTAAAGTAAACGCACACCCTGTATCATCAGTTGCTGTAAAATAGAGGTTTTCCATTGAGAAATTTAACACAAGCGTATCTTCATAGCTGAAAGGACTTATGTTATTCGCCCAACCAGAGCCCCAACTGTACTGAATAAAATTTCCCGCCGACGGATAAATATTCACCCCGTTATTGTAGCAATTACCACCAAAAGGCTCAACGATGATTTCTGGAATTACATCTGGATAAACACACGGACCTTCAATAATCGCATTAGGATCGTAGTTGCAGGCGGAAGCATCCATGCAACCCGAACCGACCAAATCACAAGAAACACATTCATTCCAGCAAACAACCGGAAGAACTTGATTTGCGCTTCCTACGGTTACCGGGCGGTTGCCGAAAAATCCTTGCACGCAAACAGCATCGGCAGCAAAAAACTCGGTTATGTCCCACACATTTCCATTGATGAATTTGTATTGATACGAACCCGCAACCAAATCTAACGTTATCGACCAAATTCCATTTCCTAAGCTTGTCAAAGCAAGTACACTCGGATCCCAATTGGGATAGGGATTATCGATAGTACCGTCACTGTTAGCATCTGCGAAACTTCCAGCAATGTGCACACCGGTTGGGCTCACGGTTTGACCGGTCATATCTACTTGGAATGTCACCTCGGAAGCAAAGCTTTGAGTGAGTGTTACAAACGTTGCAATGAAAAACAACATACCGCGCTTTAGCATAATCCTTCAAATTAATTTGAATGGAAAGTTAGGGTGTGGTTGGTGAAACAAAGTGAATAATCTACAATTTGCGAATTTCTATCGACTGAAGGCATTTTATGTAGCGTCTTCCCGATTTAATATCTTTTGCAGAGAGGAAGACCATACGATGCTCGAGGTCTTGCATTTTCTTGCCTTTCATTTCGGTAATGAAGTAGAGGAAATTTCCAACCTCGGTGTTGTAGATTTCATTCCATGAAAACACTACGCGGTATCCGTCTGACGCAGTGAAGACGAAATAGAATTCGTTTAGTTCTTTGGGCTTTTCGTATTTGAATTTCACTTGACTCAACGCCTCCTTCAGCGACACACCCTTCATGTTGTTGAGGGTATCCTTCACTTCACCTTTGTGGTTATAGATAAGTTGATCAACCACGGTTTCTTGTTTCATTTGTCCCAACGATTCAAGCGTAATGGTTGCTTCCTTTTCTATTTCCCCGAAAACACGAATGCTCGCTGTGGCAGTCAAGCTAGTTTGCGACATTGCAAGCATCCTGAAACAAAAAAGAAATGCTACTGCGAAGAAATTTTTCATGAGGATAAAAGTAATCCATTCTTCCCCCTCTCTTACCATTTCTTAACCCCTCTTAACCTTGGTTGAAGGATATTTCCCCCCGGTGCATTCCTTTCCTAATCGCCAATTATTATATGTTTTTTTTGGCGAACATAATCGCCAAATATTAGGTGTATTCGGGGATTAGGAAAGTGAAAGTCAGAATGAGTAGGAGAAACAGGATGAGAATAAGAATGAGTAACCCCTTTGAACCAAAAACCCCCAACTTTCGTCGGGGATTTGGTTGCTTCTTGGTGACACTGTAGGGATTCGAACCCCAAACCTTCGCATCCGTAGTGCGATGCTCTATCCAGTTGAGCTACAATGCCATTGCTGTTAAGCGGGTGCAAATATATAGGCATTTCCTTTTATTTCACAATGATTCTAATAATTTTTCCATCTGCACTTAATCATGCACGCCTACCAAACCCTTGTCCAGTCGTAATTATTCACCACATCGTGCAACTTCACCAATCCCTGCCCATAGACAATCTGAGCCTCGGAAAATCTCAGAGAAGATACTTGTGATGCCGTAATTACCAAGGTGTCACCAAAAACCTTGTAATCGCCTAATGAGCTTGGAGTCTCATGTACTTGAACATCAAAATAATTACTTGAAACAAACTCCTCCGTTATGCTCAATCGGATCGAGGTTGCCTTCTCTTCTTCCGAAACTCCCAACTCAAAAGACCAATACATAGGGATACTCATGGTCGAAGATGCCTTCAATGTCTCGTAACAAATCGGCTTCGATCCAGTTCCTCCTACACTCAAAGGATTATTCGAAAGCGTGCGAGGAACATCACGCGAATATTGCGAAACTGGAAAAACCAATGTGTCGCCCAACCCATTGATGAACTTCAATTCACTCACGGAAGGAAAATAACCTTCCATTTGCTCAGGCAAACCGGGACAATCAACAGTCTTCTTACAACTGCTCAAGAATACGGAAGGAACAATTGCAAGCACGGCCAATACAATTACAAACTTCTTCATAGAATTAATTATTTCACTTTATACAATTTCAATTCAGAAAAATCAAAATCCGGATTCTCAACAAATACCCGCATCTCCTCCATCTCTCCTTCCATATTCGATATAAACTGGACCTTACCGCTCGGAAGCATCATTTGCGTTGACCAATGCAATGCAAATACATTTTTATCGAGATGAAACAATGTTCCCTTGAACAATTCCGTAGGCTTGAAATCGATTTTATACCCATCATCTTTCTTTATCACTTCAACATCTCCATACATATCACTTCGGTAAACTCCTTCAATTTCTGAAGTAACCGGAAAAATCCATTCATAAGCCTCCCCCGTAGGAGGAGATAATAATTCAGGCTCTTCTGCCTTCGGAGCGAATTCAGTCACCCAATTCTTCTCTCCTTTCACCCCTAAAAACAAATCCAAAAATTCAAAGCCCATGGCGCTCGGCAAAGAGTTGTTGCTGTTCGTTAAAATTACAAATCCCAAATTCATATCGGGAATCAAAATCGTCTTCGAAATCATTCCGTCATAACCACCGCCATGACTCACAATCTTGTGTCCGCCGTATTCCATAAGTTCCCAACCCATGCCATATCCGTTCGCATGTCGTGAAGGCATATTCTCGCGCTGCCACTTGCTCACCGGCTTGTTAATGTTGTACTCCCACATTTCATAGGTACGCTTTTCGTCCCAGTATTTCTTTCCACCTAAAGTTCCTTTGTTCAACTGCAACATCATCCATTGGCTCAGCTCATTCACACAGGCATTAATGCTTCCCGCCGGACCAATGTTGTCCCAATTCACATAAGGAATGGGAATATTTTTTTCCTTCACGGTGTTATGCGGAGAGGCAATGTCGGCACCTGCCTGAAACGCTGTAATCGAAGTGTTCGCATTCTTCATTCCCAACGGAAGAAAAAATTCGTTCTTTACAAATTCGTCCCACGTTTTTCCGGTTACTTTCTCTACGATTTGTCCAGCCGCTAAAAACGCAATATTGCTGTAACCATAGGTTGTGCGGAAACCGTACTTCGGTTCCACAAACTGCCATCTGCGCAGAATTTCACTTCGAGAATAATTCGTTCCGTACCAGATTAAATCTCCGGCGAATGTTTCAAATCCTTGTCTGTGCGAAAGCAAATCGCGCACCGTCAAATTCGCCGAAACATACGGGTCATATAATTTTAATTCTGGAAGAAAATCTTGAACCTTATCGTCCCACTTCAACAATCCTCGATCGACACAGATCGCCAACGCGGCGCTGGTGAATGCTTTCGAGTTACTTGCTATCGCGAAGGAACTATTTTCAGTCACCGGCTCTTTCGTCGCTGCATCCTTCAAACCGAATCCTTTCGACAAAATAATTTCGTTGTTGTAGACAATGGCAATGGCGCCACCGGGAACGTTGTACTTCGACAAACCCTCGTTCATCTTGGCTTCCAAAGCCGTGAGTTGCGTTGCGAAAGGCTTTGCGTTTTTCTTCTGTGCCGATGCGTTCAGCACGAATGCAATCGCTATAAATGAAAGGAATAATTTTTTCATATTGAATATTATCTGAATCTAACTTCTGTTGCGCCGTGTCCGTACTTCTGGTAATTCCCATCGAGGAATTCGCATTGCGGATAATAGCTTTTGATGAATGAACGAATCTCTGCGCGCAAGACTCCCTGCCCCACTCCGTGAATGAAGATGACCTTCTTCACTTTTTTCTTTTCAGCAATAGCAAGCATGCGCTCGAAGTGTTCCATTTGAATAGTTACAATTTCTCCGTTTGTCATGCGCTCGAAATTGTCGAGCAATTCGTGAATGTGCAAATCCACTTCAAACAAATCGGCATTGTGCGGAAAATCATTCGCCGCGCGCTCTTTGTATCTGTTCTTGAAATCTTTCGATGCCGCCTTCACCGCATGAGCGTCCAAATTCCGATCGAGCATCTCGCGCGTGTTCGGCTGCACTTGATTGTATTGCGAAAACTCGTGTTTCGAATTTTCAATTTTCACCAATTCGCGCAACGGATGATCGAACGGAAAACCGCTGATGTCCTCTACCGTAGCAATATCGGGTTGGGGAAACCCAACGATTACTCCCTCTCCGGTATCGTTTAAAAAACGAACGTGATCTCCTTTTTTGAATTCCATGAGACAAAAATACACAATACCGCGGAGCGGATGACCACTTCGTGGATGACACCGAAGGTGATGACAATCGGAGATTGATGACGGCGAAGCCGATGACCGCGAGGCGGAGGGATTTCAAAATTAGATTGTAAGCATATTAAATGTGCTTTAAATTGCAAACAAATAAACAAGCATGCAGCGACGAGATTTTTTAAGCAAATTAGGAATGGTCACTGCTTCCTATGCCTTGGTATCCGAAAAGATTTTCGGCGAATCGGAATTGTTTCGATTTGAAAAAATCGCTGTTGCTTCACCAATAGCTGAAGAAGATTTATTTCAATATATCATTCGTCAGAAAGGAAGTTTCGACCTTACCCTTTACCGACAGTTGCTAGGCGCTGCGAATGAATTCAAAGAAGGAGATGAAATTGCTGGAATAGCTGCCGCTTCCGAAGAAGATAGACTCAACGCGCGAATGCTTTTGGCGGAAACAAGACTTAAAGATATTCGAGAACATTCGGTCTTCACCGATGAACAATCGGAATTCATTGAAAATAGCACGCGAACATTTCAAGAAACAGAATCTGGAAAGGCCATTGGAAAATTACGAATAAAGGAGTTTAGAGAACTTCTTCTACTCTCGACAGACAAAGAAATTAATAGCCTTCTTCCTTACCTAACCAGTGATATAATTGCATGCGTGGTGAAGTTGATGTCGAACGAGGACCTCATTGCAATCAGCAGCAAAATTTTCCATCCGCTTCCCGGAACTCAAATGGGATCGAAGGGGTACATGAGCGCGCGCGTTCAACCCAACTCTCCAACCGATAACATTGAAGATATTGTTTGGCAAGTCTTCGACGCGTGGAGTTACAGTGTGGGCGATTTGGTTCTGGGTAACAACCCCGTTTCAAGCAATCCGGAATCGGTTGCGAAAATTGAAATGGCTTTATATGATTTGCTTACCACCTTCAAATTAGAAAACACGCTTTCACATTCTGTGTTGGCGCACATAGATATTCAAGCTGAAGTTGAAAAGACCTACAACGGTCAAACCGGCATGTGGTTTCAGAGTATTGCCGGCACCGTGAAAGCGAATCAGACCTTCGATGTGACACTGGAAAAACTTCAGAACTACGCGAAGCAACGCACAGGGAAATTCGGACTCTATGCCGAGACCGGTCAAGGCGCAGATGAAACGAACGGGCACGGAGAAGGCTTCGACATGCTTATTCACGAGTCGCGTAAATACGGCCTGTGGCGCGGATTAAAACAACAACTCAACGAAGAGTCTTGGGTTCATCTGAACGATGTTGCAGGATTCATTGGTCCGGAAGTATTTCGCACCAAAGAACAATTGGTTCGTTGCTGCTTGGAAGACTTGGTGATGGGGAAACTGCATGGACTTATGATTGGTCTTGACATTTGCACCACGCTGCACATGGATGTTTCGCTCGATGATTTAGACTGGTGCATTGATCAAATCATGCCCGCCAATCCGGGCTATCTCATGGCTCTTCCAACAAAGAATGATCCGATGTTGAGTTACTTAACCACATCGTTTAGCGATCACCTGCGCATTCGCGAAAAGTTCGGATACAAAATCAATGATGCCATGTGGGCGTTTTTCAAACAGATGGAAATAATCGGTGAAAACAACAAGCCTTCTGCTCACTTTGGAGATCCTGTTTGGATGTATTACCAATATCTCAAATTGAAAGGTGACACACGTCCAATGGACGAAATTTATTCGGAGGGACTTGCATGCATTGAAAGAGTGCGAGAGCGCGGAGTACCTATTGCCCGCGGATATGGAGTGAATCATTGGGATATGAATCCTGATCTAGAGCAAGAAATTCGCCTGCTCTATGCAGATGCTAAGAAATGTCTTTGGGAAGAAACACCTTCTCAATTTGGAAAATTTCTTCCTCATGGAATTGCGATTACCACGCTTTCGAAAGATCGAAAAGATTACATCTATCATCCCCAATCGGGAGAACAACTTTCGCGCGATAGCATATATGCGTTAGAAATTTTACGTTCTAAATGGAAGAAAAGCATACCCGATATTCAAGTGATTGTTTCAGACGGATTGAATGTTTCATCCATCGTTGACGACGGGCATTTGTTACCCTATGTAAATGAATTGAATTCATTATTGAAATCAAACTACACGCTTAGCGATGATTACTCGGTAAGTAAAGATCCTTTGTTCATTCAGCATGGAAGGGTAAGAGCGGGCTACCGCTGCGGGGAGCTTCTGTTCGGCAATTCAGCTTCAAAACAGAAAAAATGTATTTTGCATATCATTGGTGAACGCCCTGGAACCATGCACCACAACTACTCCGTTTACATTTCTGTTGCATCAGCGGCTGATTGGAATGTTGAAGGAAAAATAGATCACGACATTACGCGTGTCATTTCCGGAATATCAGATACTGCGCTTCATCCGAAAGATGCTGCGAAAGAAACGCTCAGAATACTATCATCCGAACTTTTTAAAATCTGAGTGCCCAACCGGCATTGAAGATTAGAAACGCCTTCCCTTCCTTCAGCAAATCAGATGGAATTGAATTTTTAGGGTCGTTGTTTTTGTAGAGTAACGGCGTCTTCCCCAAGAAGTATCCACCTTCAACAAACACGGCATTTTTCGGGGTGATATAAAAATCGACAAACGTTTTGAGTTGGAGTTCATTGTAGCGAACAAAGGTGTTGACGTCTTCTCCTCTGAATGAGCGTGTCAAGGAGCGGAAAGCTATGCCGGTATTTACTCTAGAAGGCGCAACTGCATAACTAAATTTCATGCTGTTGGGAAGGGTTCCGTAAATCGTTAATCGATCAGATACTTTCCAATCGATGCCCACTAAAGGGACAAAGAAATTCCCGAAGAATTCGCGGTTGTAATAGAGCCCGAATTTGTATCGAAACTTATCTGACTGTGTAACGGTAAAAAGTGAATACGCTCCAAGTTGAAACACATCTGAAAAGGAACTTCCTAAATCGGTACCGGCAATTTTAGGTATGACCAATCCTGTAAATTTCACTTTCGGATTCTTCAATTGCACTTGCATACCTATTGGAAGTGTCATCGAAGAAAAAGCAGCGGAAAAAGAATCATTCTTCATTTCCAATTTCTCATAATGCGCTCGAACGAAAATTGTATTGCCGTTTTTTAGAACTTTCGGAATAAACGCGTTAATGAAGAGGTCACTCGTTTGCGCGCCAGATGGGATGTTGTAGGCTTGTCGGTTGAAGGAAAAGATGTCCACGAAGTACTGCGCATTTCCTGCAACTGAAACAACTAATAGCAAAAGAGTTATTCGAAATTTCATTCGTTTACTATTTTTATTTTCTTGAATTGAACGAACTCTTTCCGTTTATTTCCAACAGACTCATCTCTATCTTTTACTTCAAATGTTTCAGTAATCAAATAAAAATCATCGTACCAATAATCAACATTCGAGCTAATGCGATTGGTGACTTTTTCGGATTCCTTTAAATCTTTTTGGGAATCAACAATATCAACCATCGATGATTCTTCTAATCCTCCGTTCTCGAGCGATACATGTCCAAATTTAAAGATGTCTGCGTAATAGAAATTCAACTTAGAACCCAATTGAACCGTGCGAATATATTTCTTCGGATAAAAAGGCTTATCCGCAATATTCAATTTAAATGTATAGTCTCTTATCTTTTCCAACTCCTGACTTACCTGCAAAATCACAGCATTGGTGTATTGAAATCCATCGAAAACATATACTGTTTGAGAAACCGGCTTTCCGTTCACATAAGTCGTGCGGAATTCTGTTCGATATGTAGGAAAAAAAACTTCTCC
Organism: Flavobacteriales bacterium; assembly: GCA_044371675.1. Classification (GTDB taxonomy): domain Bacteria; phylum Bacteroidota; class Bacteroidia; order Flavobacteriales_D; family Sanyastnellaceae; genus CAIZGX01. The sequence continues at coordinate 85 of JBILTF010000030.1, read as the reverse complement.
TAAAATGGTCCAAGAATTTTCGTTGAATGCAATCGGATGTGTGACCATGTAACAATACGACTCGAAATTTTTATTTCGACTCTTT